>CAZHOB010000003.1:0-78981 GCA_964534465.1 uncultured Candidatus Saccharibacteria bacterium | reverse complement strand
CAAGGAAGAGGATGGTCCGGATCTATGGGTGTGGGGCAGCGGGAACCTCATTCAGACATTACTCAAACACCACCTTGTAGACCGGATGCATTTGTGGATATATCCCATCACCATCGGCACAGGCAAGCGGCTTTTTGCGGAAGGAACTCAAGCCGAAAAGTTCAAGCTCGTCGAGTCGAAGACTTCGACGACCGGCGTCATCATCGCCACCTACGAACCGTCGGGTGAGCTGAAGCCATGAAGATACATCCGAAAACGCAAATAGGGCATGTGCATTTACACGTGGGAGACTTGGAGCGGTCGATAAAGTTTTATCGCGACATTTTGGGATTTGATGTGCAGCAGAAGCTCGGGGATTCCGCGGCCTTTCTTTCGGCGGGCGGATATCATCATCACATCGGGCTCAACACGTGGCAGGGCAAGGGCGCGCCGCCGGCGCCAGAGGGGCATGCGGGCTTGTATCACTTCGCTATTTTGTATCCGAGTAGAAAAGAGTTAGCGAAAGCGCTGAAGGCGCTCATGGACGCGAAGTGGCCGATAACCGGTGCTTCGGATCATGGTGTGAGCGAAGCCATTTACTTAGACGACCCCGACGGCAACGGCATCGAGCTCTATGTCGACCGCGCCAAATCGAAATGGAAGAAAAATACCGACGGTACTCTCGCGATGGTCACCGAGCGACTCGACCTCGCAACTCTTTTGAACGAGCTCAAATAAATAAAAAAAGTCCCGCACAATGTATTCATCCAAATTTAAAATATGCAAAAAAACAACCGGTGAGCGTGCTCGCCGGTTGCAGCGGATGATCAGTTGAGAACTTTCGGCGCTCGGCGGCTTTCTATGCGAGCCACAAGCAATTCGGCCGATTCAAGACAGGGGCCCGTTCTCTCCAGCCGCTCCCTGAAGTCTTGGAACTGTGCATGTTCGTACGCCATCATCTTCATTGCAGATTCGGCATCCGGTACGCCAAGAAATGTCAGCCAACCCTTCGCGTCTTGTGCAGCGACGAGGCTTTCGACGACGCGTAGGTTTTCTGGCGTATCGAGAACGGTGCGATGGAAGTTATCCTGCCACTTCCTTTTGCCGCGGGGACACCCTATGGTTTCGAGATACGCATCGACTTCCATTGCTTCCCCCGGAGAAGTATAGGGCCACTTACAGAGGAACTTGCCCTTCTCATCCGGCTCGGAAAGCATGATGTACCTTCTTAGGAACAGACGGCCGCCTATGTCCATACTGATCTCAATGTACTCGCCGCCGACCTTGAGGTCTTCGTAAGTCAGAGTTTTGAGAGTGAGCATCGCCGTTTCCTTTTTCGTTGACGTGAATCTAAAGAATTAGTACCATAATATAGTACACCTGTCAATATAGGTGCCCCATTCATGCAATCTTATGTCCCACCGATTTTAATGTATAAATGCGAAGCATCTGGTCGGGTTCTATATCATTTGGTCTTATCAATATTCCGGTCAAAATGTACAGCGCTTCAGAAGAGCGCGCGCTCAAATTCCGCTTGCTCGACAAGCATGAGCACGCGCCTATAAGCTACGCCAAGATCTCAAAGCTCACGCACAAAGAGGTGGCATATGAGGACATCGTGAAGGGTTACGAATTCCAGAAAGGAAATTACGTGATACTCACCGACGAAGATTTTGAGAAAGCCGCGCCTCGCAAGACCAAGACCATCGACATCGTGAGCTTTGTCGAAGAGAGCGAGATACCGAGCGATCATATCGATAAGCCGTATTTTGTGGAGCCCGACCCGAAAGCGGAAAAAGCGTATGTACTTTTGCGCGAAGCATTGAAAAAGTCGAAGAAAGTGGGCGTCGCCAAGTGGGTACTTCGCAACAAAGAGCACCTCGCCATGGTAAAGCCGCAAGAGAATGCACTTATGCTTATCGGATTGCGCTATGAAGACGAGCTTCGTAAACCGGAAGATCTGCATATTCCGAAGAAGGGTGACTTTTCAAAGCGCGAGCTCGAGATGGCGCTGATGCTTATCGACCAACTACAGGAACATTTCGACCCGAGCAAATTCCACGATACTTATACTGAGGACCTGAAAAAGATCATTGCGAAGAAAGCCAAGGGTAAGCCAATAAAAGTAGAGGAAATGGAACCGGAGGCCACCGACATGCGCGACATCATGGAAGCGCTCCGCCGCAGCCTCGAGCGCGAAAAGAAAGCTGCTCGCACATGATGTATGGCTCTTGCCGAGTACAACAAGCGGCGTTCATTTAAAGAGACGCCGGAACCAAAGGGCACGCACGAGCGCCCGCATCCAAAAGGCCCGCTCCATTTCGTCGTACAAAAGCACGCCGCTCGCTCGCTGCATTACGATTTTCGCTTGGAGCTCGATGGTGTGCTCAAGAGCTGGGCTGTACCGAAAGGCCCGTCGATGGATACCGCCGACAAACGTTTGGCCATAATGACTGAAGACCATCCGCTCGAATACGCCAAGTTCCAAGGAACCATTCCCAAAGGTCATTATGGGGCGGGGAAGGTGGAGACATGGGACAAGGGCGTCTATTCAAGTGTGGACAGCGCCGATCCTGAAGAGACTCGAAAAAAAATAAAAAACGGGCTTCATAAAGGCGAAATAAAATTTCTTCTACAGGGAGAAAAACTGGAGGGTGGATTTGCCCTCATAAAAATGAAAAGTGGCGGTCAGAACCAGTGGCTTCTCGTCAAAGAGCGAGACGAATATTCCACTAATGCAACAAAGTTGCGTTTGCGGCGAAGTGGTGAGGATACAATGCCGCAGCATGTAAAACCGATGTTGGCGAAGCCTGTAGACCAGCCGTTCGACAAAAACGGCTGGTATTTTGAGCCGAAGTGGGACGGCTATCGCGCGATCGCAGAGATAGGGGGCGGCGAGGTCAAACTCTATTCGCGCAATGGCAAGTCATTTGCCGATATCTATAAGCCAGTCGTCGATTCTCTGAAGCGCATCAAGCATGATTGCGTGCTCGACGGCGAGATCATCGCAATACGTAATGGCCGCGAGGATTTTCATACACTGCAGCAGTATCAGGAGAAGGCCGCCCCGCTTCGTTATCAAATTTTTGACTTGCTCTATCTCGACGGGCGCGATCTGCGTGGTGAGCCACTCCACGAGCGCAAAGACCTTTTGCAAAAGATCATCCCCAAAGACGACGTATTGCGGTACAGCGAACACGTCATGCGCGATGGCGGGAAATTTTTTCAGAAAATGCGTCGGCAGGGTCGCGAGGGAATGATCGCCAAGAACGCGTCGAGCCGCTACCGCGAAGGTGTGCGCGGCGATGAGTGGCTCAAGATCAAGAGTGTTCACGAACAGGAGGCGATCATCATCGGCTACACCGAGCCGCGCGGCTCGCGCAAGCATTTGGGCTCGCTGGTCCTTGGTGCTTATGTAAATGGCCAGTTGCGTTACGTAGGGCACAGCGGTGGCGGCTTTACCGACACCGAGCTGAAGCAACTTCGTGCAAAATTGCAGAAGATCGCCGTGATAAAGCCCACCGTGGCCGAGGAGGTGCCGGTAAACAGTCCCATTACGTGGGTGAAACCCAAGTACGTAGCTCAGATAAAATTTACGGAATGGACACCGGATGGGCGAATGCGACATCCTATCTATGCCGGATTGCGCATAGATAAAAAACCTAGCGAGGTCAAAAAAGAAATACAACGAACGAGCACTATCGACCTCGTAGGTCGATATACGCCGCAATTGACCCACTTGGACAAAGTGTTCTGGCCGAAAGAGAGTTACACCAAGGGCGACCTTATTGCTTACTATGAAAGCGTAGCCGAGATACTTTTACCGTATCTCAAAGACCGGCCGGAGAATCTCAACAGGCACCCCAACGGTATCATGGGCAAGAGTTTTTATCACAAGAACTGGACGACAAAATTGCCGGATTTCGTTGAAAGGACCAAGGTGTGGTCGGAGCACAACAACGACTTCATCAATTACATCGTATGTAACAACAAAGAGACGCTCCTTTATATGGCCAATCTTGGCTGCATAGAGCTTAATCCGTGGAACTCGCGCGTCGGTTCACTCGAAAAACCCGATTACATGATACTCGACCTAGATCCGCACGAGCGCCCCTTTGGCGATCTCGTCAAAGTGGCGCTCGTTGTGAAAGACGTGCTCGATGTGGCGTGCGAAAATCATTTGATAAAGACTTCGGGCAAGAGCGGCCTCCACGTCTGCGTACCGCTTGGAGCGCGATATAAATATAAGGATGTGCGCGTGTTCGCGGAAATATTAATGCGAATCGTTCACCTGCGCCTACCGGAAATCACATCTATCGAGCGCAATCCGAAAAAGCGAAAAGCGAAGATATACCTCGATTATTTGCAGAACAGTTTGGGTCAAACGCTCGCGTGCGCCTACTCCGTGCGGCCGCACGCAGGCGCCACCGTCTCTACGCCGCTCGAGTGGAGGGAAGTAGGCAAAGGACTCGATCCATCCAAATTTACGATCAAGACCATGGCAAAGCGACTCAAACAAAAAGGCGATCTGTGGAAACCAATACTCGGCAAGGGTGTTGACCTCGCTGAAGCTATCCATCGATTGGCGAAGTTAATCAGCCGTTAATTCCGTCCTGTTATACTGGGAACATGTCCAATCAATCTGATCCGCAACCCCGACGCCCCGAGGGGTCGGGGCCCCGACCTACTGCGTCGGGGAAAATTACACCGTTCATGTGGTTTAACAATAATGCAGAGGAGGCGATTAATTTTTACGTGTCCGTTTTTCCTGACTCGAGGATAGTTCATATTCAGCGGTATCCCGAAGGCATCAAAGAGGGGCCGATGGCAGGATTCGACGGCAAAGTGCTCACCGGTGTATTTGAACTCTTCGGCCAGAAATTCATGGCGCTCGATGGAGGGCCGGTATTTCAGCCTTCAGGCGCCATTTCATATTTGGTCGAGTGCAAGGATCAGGAAGAGATCGACCACTATTGGTCGAAGCTTTCCGCTGTGCCTGAAGCAGAGCAGTGCGGATGGCTCCGAGATAAGTTCGGCTTCACGTGGCAGATAGTTCCCGATATGACGCGATGGTTCAACGAAAAAGATAAAGCCGCCTCCGACCGCGCCATGCAAGCGATGCTCAAGATGAAAAAGATCGTTATTGCCGATCTTGAAGCAGCGTACAAAGGCTAATCGAAGAATTTGTTCTGTCGAGGATAGTGAGTGAAATGCGGACGACGTCCGCATTTCCGAGCGGCGCAGACAGCAAAGTTTTTTTAGTCAAAAAACTTTATGAGGTAGGTATCTATGTCGCGTTGGTCGAGGTCGTAGAAATATTTATTTTCATCGTGGAGCTTTTTTGCGAGTTCAATGCCTACGTAGCGCCAGTGCCATGGCTCGAAGACGAAGTGCGTGTTGCCTTTGGGATACGAAAGAATGAACCCGTATTCGTACGCGTGAGCGGTCAGCCATGTATAGCTTGTGGTCTTATCGAATCCCACGAGGGTCGCGGCGGTAACCGGTGTCGTAAAATCCACGGCTGTGCCGAGCTGGTGCTCCGAATATCCCTGATCTGCAGAAAAAGAATTGGCGGTACCTGCTCCGTAGGTGACCTTGTATCCAGTCTTGAGCGCGGCCTGCGTACCGAAAGAGCGATAGGCGGAAAGAATTTGCAGGGGTGTATTGTCTTTTTTGGCGGCATTGAGCAGGTCATTCAGATGCTGCCCTATGCCGCTCAATATCTGCTCAGGCTTGGTGGGACGGTTCAAGAAAAAAGGCTCAATAGGCGAAAGTGAAGCGGGCACGTAATTTTCGTTGAGGAAATACACCGATGAGTATTTTTCGAGCAGTTCTTTGTCGGTCTTCGTAAGTTTGTCGAGCGTACTGACAGTGGTAGAGAGCTGTTGCACTTGTTGCTCCTTGGTCTGGTTCTCCGCCGTGCGGGCCTCGAGAAGCGTCTTCAGGTCGTCGATCTGCGAACCGAGCTCTATGTTGGCGGTATTCGAAGCCTTTAGTTTGTCGAGAAATTCGCCTATTTGATAGTTGAGCGTCGCGTTCGCCTCGTGCTCGGTCGTGTAAGCCATCTTGAGCTCATAATATTTATATGCGTAAAAGAGCGCGGCAGCTGCCACCAGTACAAAAGCTCCCGAACGAAGCACTTTTACGAACATTGAAAAATTGTACCATGCATTGACACAGACGTGCGAGCAATGCACAATGTTGGCCGGTCAACAAAGGAGGCATCCATGCCGAAAATTGCGAAGCTGAAGCCCGGCGAACTGCTCGGATTTTGGAACGGAGTTCTCTGGTCTGCGGCTGAGAGGGCAGATGGCGTAGCGATAGACGCTGCCGATCTCATCGTCAGGCTCAACAGGATCGGTACGCGCATCGCTGCCGATTACGCCTTCACGGGCGAGATCCACAAATATCCGCGAGATGCAGGATATTTGGAGCAATATGTCGGCGGATGCCGCGTGCAGGTCGTGATCGCCAAGGTCAATGGCGAAGACGAGCATCTGACGGCTCTCATCCAAGTTTCTCCGGCTTGAGGAGCACAAAGAAATAGCGGCCACTGAAAAGTGGCCGCTGATTTTTTCAACGCGCGTGGCGGGCGCAGAGGTAGTCGTAGACATGTCGTAATCCGTTCGGATTCTGCATCAAGGCGATGGGTTTCGCCTCCAGCGGACGGCAATATCCGTTGAGCCAGTCCCGGGCCTCCGATAGATCGCCCTGAAAAAATGCTTCGATCTCGACCACCGTGGCCACGAAGAGCATACTCGTTTTGTGTGATTCCGTGCCTTTTACGAGGATGGCCTTCCCGCTTTTCATATCCGCGAGCATCGAAGGCAGCACGCCGAGGATGTGCGCCAGAATATCGTCGTCGATATCGTATCTTTGCGCGGCACGGATCGCCGCCTTGGTGACAGCTGTCGCCACCGCTTTATCGAAATCGCTCATGAGAACCTCTCTTTCTCATTCAAGTATACGGTATACTGAAACCATGGAAAACGACACGGAAAAACGATTTTCGGTCGTGAAGCGTGCGGAGAGCTTTACTCACGCTGGCCGCGGCCTGTGGCTATTTTTTAAGTCCACCCACAACGCGTGGATACATGTAAGCATTTTTGTCGGCGCGGTATTCTCGGGACTCTACGTGGGCATAGATCGTATCGAATGGATGATGCTTTTTCTCGCGAGCGGCCTTGTTTTTGCTGCGGAAGCCTTCAACACTGCGATCGAGATCGACATGGACCTCACGTCACCTGATTACCATCCATACGCTCGCGATACCAAAAATGTCGCCGCGGGCGCAGTGCTCATTTCAGCCATTACTGCAGCTATCATCGGCCTCTTTATTTTCATCCCGCACTTATTCTAAGACTTGCAATTTCGGAGACTTGTGGCACTATATCGCCATATGACAGAAACCAAGGCCGTGCGTCAGATGTATTCGGTTACGTGCGCGGATTGCGGCAAGGCCACTGAAGTGCCCTTCAAGCCGAGCCCTGATCGCCCGGTATATTGTCAGGACTGTTTCGCCAAGCGCCGCGCTGCACAAAATCCCCCCAAGAAGCCACAAAAAGATCAGAAAAATCCTCTTCAGCAAAAAGGCGGCCAAAATGGCCAAGCCATCGGATTAGGCGAGATCAAGCGCTCTCTCGACCAACTCAACGGCAAGCTCGATCGTCTGATCCAATCCCTCGATAAATCCAAGGCGCCTGTTGTCGCAGCAACCGAAGAGCCCAAGGCTGAAAAAGCAGAAAAGAAACCTGCCGCCAAGAAAAAGGCCACCCCGAAAAAGAAATAATATTAGGTAATTGTAGAAGGGACAGCCTTGTTGTATTGTCACCCTCAGATGAAACATTGAGGAGTGTGCAATGGTTTGCCCCTGTAAAGAATGCAATCCCGACCCGACGGTAAAGTATGTAGACTGTCATGGTGGTAAGCCCGGGTATCCACACGGACCGGGTGGTCTCGTCGAAAATACGCCGTTCAGTAAACTTACCGTCGACGACGCAGTGGATATAGTTTTGACTACCGATACGTTGGCCCGACGAATCGGGCACACATTTGTTCTAGACGAAAGTAAGTTGAGAGGAGCGGGTTTCAGCCAAAAGCAGATAGGTGAGATACGCCTTAGAACCAACAAATGGTGCTAAGCAAAGCAAAGCCCGCACTAGCGGGCTTTAATCGTATTTGGGATTCAGCTGTTGTGTCACGCGGATGAAGGTGGTGCGTTTGGGCAACTCTTTGAGATGCTGCGCACCCACGTAGGTGCAAGCGGAGCGAAGGCCGCCGAGGATGTCTTGAATTGTTCTCTCCACGGGGCCGGTGAAAGGTACCTCGACGCTCTTGCCCTCGCTCGCGCGGTAGTGCGCAACTTTGCCAACATGCTTCATCATCGCTTCCTCCGACGATGAGCCGTAGTATTTAATATATCTTTTACCGTTCTTGAGATACGGCTTTTCCTCGGATTCAGTATGGCCCGAGAGCATGCTGCCTATCATGACGAAATCGCCACCCGCGCCGAAGGCCTTGGCCACATCGCCGGGCACCTGACAGCCGCCGTCGGCGCAGATGCGTGTGCCGATGCCGTGTGCGGCATCGGCACATTCGATGACCGCCGAGAGCTGTGGGTAGCCGACGCCCGTCATTTTGCGCGTCGTACACACCGAGCCCGGTCCTATTCCGACTTTGATGATATCCACTCCAGAAAGCGCGAGCTCTTCTACTATCTCGCCGGTAACCACGTTGCCGGCCATCATTATCTTTGAAGGGAAGCGTTCGCGGATGCGCTTAACAAAATCCACAAATCGCTCGGTGTAGCCGTTGGCCACATCGATGCAAATGCTCGCTATCTTGCTTTGGTCGAGAATTTTTAAGAGCGCGTCGAGTCGTTCTACGTCGGTGTCCTTGATGCCCATCGTGTAAAAAACGTACGGCGCTTCAGCTGGCTTCAGTGAATTAAAAAATGTCCTGAGCTGCGGGAGCTCGTAATATTTGTGCAGAGCGACCAACATTTTGTGCGGAAAAAAAGCGCGTGCCATCGCCATGGTGCCGACGCCGTCCATGTTGGCGGCGATGATGGGCACGGTGGTGAGCGTTTGCCCCGAGTCTTTGAAGGCAAAGGTGCGGGAGATGTTTACTTCGCTACGACTGGTGAGCGTAGAGCGCTTCGGGCGTATCAGCACGTCCTTATAATCCAGCTTTGTGTCCGCCTCGATGCGCATGCATGTCTCACAATAGCATGTTTTTTTTGGAGCGACGCAACTATCGACCTCGTAGGTCGATAGTTGCGTCGAGTACATCTTGACAAATACATCTATTAATATATAATGTGGGCCGGTCAATATCGGCCCAATCTCTGGAATGGATGAAGGAGATAAAAGATGAGTGACGATCGCAAGACTTCCGAGCAATGGCATCAGAAGTTCTATCGTGTCGTAGTGAACCGCGAAGGGTGGCAGGATGCCAGCATCTCATGGCAGAAGCTGATCTCGTTCGAGTTGTTCAAGAAACTAGCCGACCAGTCGACGACGCGTGATCGGAGAGATTCTGTCGCTCTGAACAAGATGGGCGTGTCGACGGAGCAATGGATTCACGGCGATCGCGTCTGTGAGATCACTTTCATCAACGGTGATGCGGTCTCGATGAAAGACGTGAAGGACGGAACAATGATCCCAACCCACACGCAGTCGTTCCGTCGCTTCAAGGACGGTAACCGCGGCGAGCGCTTCAAGCGCGTGGCCACGTGAGGAGGCACCAATGTCTTCACTGACAGGTAAGGCCGAGGAAGCCTTCGAGGAACTCAAGGCAATTAAGCAGCGCATGGACTCACATTACGACACCATCGACAGAATGGATGGTGTCGATGATGAATTCCTGGCCCGCGAACGAAGCGAATGGAATGAGGCAGTTGCTGAAGTCCGCGCAACTTATGGGGATGAGGCGGCAGACGCCGCGCTCCCACTCGTTGACGAATGGAATCACAGGCCCCCTTTCTCTCTGATCGACGAAGATTACTGATGAACTGCCGCCATGTCGCAAATGACGTGGCGGTTTTGTTTTGCTTGACAAGGAGGATTGAATCTGCTACTGTTACCGAGTCAAAGCTTTCTCCATCGGTTTTCGTCTTGGGAGATCCAAGGCCGCCTGTTAGCTAAAGGCGAACCTCCCGAGAACAGTTAGACACATTTAAGAGGCTTTCCGCCTAGCGGAAAAGCTTAAGCCCGTAAACTCGGGCATATAAAACTATATGGGTTATCACTCACACAGCACACAACGCGGACAGCGGAGCCTGCCTGCCGGCAGGCAGGGCTTCTCGCGCGGTCGTTCCTTCGGACGACCGGCGTTCCGCCCGCAGCGTCAGAGCCGCGGCAATCAAAAAGGGCAGGAGATCCACTTTTCCAAATTCATTAATAAGGGCGTGGAGGAAGCGGAGATGGTGGTTTTTGTACCCAAACACAAATTTGCCGATTTCGATATCGACGCGCGCATCAAATCCAATATCGCACGCAAGGGGTATGTCACGCCGACGCCTATTCAAGATCAGGCAATTCCCCACGTGCTCACGGGACGCGACGTGGTCGGACTTGCCGATACCGGCACCGGTAAGACAGGCGCATTTCTCATTCCGCTCCTCGACAAAGTAGTAAAGCAGCGCGAACAGCGCGTGCTTATCATCGTGCCGACGCGAGAGCTCGCGGTGCAGATAGACGAGGAACTCAAAGGCTTCGCGCACGGTTCCGGTTTCAGATCCGTCGTGGCCGTCGGTGGGGTCAACATCAATCCGCAGATACGCGGCATGCGCGAGGACCCGCACTTCGTCATCGCGACACCAGGGCGTCTCAAAGACTTGTTTGAGCAAAAAGTCGTCAACCTTTCCAAGTATCAGAACGTCGTACTCGACGAAGCCGATCGCATGCTCGACATGGGATTCATCCGTGACATACAGTATTTGCTCTCGTTCACTCCCAAGCAACGCCACACACTTTTCTTCTCCGCGACGCTTTCGAGGGAGATCGAGAGTCTCATCCATCAATTCCTGAACGACCCTATCCGCATTTCCATCAAGACGCGCGACACCGCAGCGACCGTTGATCAGGACATCATCCGCATCGAGGGCGGAAAGAACAAGCTCGATGTATTGCATGACCTGCTTATACAGCCGGAATTCAACAAAGTACTTATCTTCGGCCGCACGAAGCACGGCGTGGAACGCCTGATGAAAAACCTCGCAGCGCGCGGCTTCAAAGCCGAGTCCATCCACGGCAACAAAAATCAGAGCAAGCGCCAGAGGGCTCTTTCGCTCTTCAAGGCCAGCCATGTGCAAGTGCTCGTAGCGACCGACGTGGCCGCCCGCGGCATCGACATCGACGGCGTGAGCCACGTCATCAATTTCGACCTTCCGACCACGTACGACGATTATGTGCATCGCATCGGCCGCACCGGCCGTGCCGGCAAGCGCGGCAAGGCGCTGACGTTCATTGAATAAGTGATCGGTCACCCCGCTGAATTGACGTTTTAGAAACACGTGCTAAAGTATAGTCCGACAAGAGAGAACTAGAAGGAGGTTCCGATGAAGTTCAATAGCGGTGATTTGGTCGACGTACAGGGTCGCAAACTCGTGGCCTACGGTGAGATCACGAAGATCGAAGGCACTAAGGCGGTCGTACATTTCAACGACCCCGTACTTGCGCAATCTTGTGCACGTTGCGGTTTTCCCAAGCTGTCCTTGCACATTTGTGCCGATGGACAGATCGGGTGCGGTCATTGCGGCCATGAGCACGGCTTTGAGGACCGCGACGAGATCATCGAGATCTCGAAGCTCATCAACATCACGGAAAAACGAGCCGCCGAAAAGTTGGCCGGCGCTACCGCCGCGTTCAAGAGCGGATTGGACAGCCTCCTGTACGTGGCTTGTCGTGACGGCGTCATTACCGCCGGGCAGTCCGAACAAATCAATTCCATCGCAGGGTTCGAAGAGAAAAAGAAAGCGTCGTAACGTACATCGCCCCGGCCATCTCGGTCGGGGTATTTTTTAAAAAAAATGTACCGCGTTCGCAAGGGGATAGACGTTCATTGACACATATACGCCTAAATGGCACTATCGTGTCCGGACAAGCGGAGGACAAAATGCAGTCAAAGCTCAAGCACGCGCTCACACTTCTGCTCTTTGGAGCTCTCTTCGGACTTTTTGCCGGCATCTATGTGACCAAGAAACTGTCGCATAGGTACAGTACGCTGCCGCAAATAGAAGTGTGCTTCACACCTGGCGAAGACTGTACGCAGTTCGTAGTGGACAAAGTCGCACTGGCGGAAAAGGAGCTCTTGATCCAAGCATACAATTACACTTCACCGCCTATCCTTGAAGCTATCGACCGCGCAAAGGCAAGACGGGTGGATGTGCGTGTGATCCTCGACAAAAGTAACGAGCAAGATCGTTACAGTGGCGGCACATGCATGGTCGACCATGGCGTGCCTGTCGTGACCGATCATTCAGTGGCGATCGCCCACAACAAAGTGATGGTCATCGACCAAAAACACGTTGTTACGGGAAGCTTTAACTTCACGGTGAGTGCGCAGAAAAGGAATGCCGAAAACGTTACATTTATTCGTAACGATCCGCAGGTTGCCGCCCGCTTTGCACAAAACTGGCACCACAGACACCAAGAATCGCGCGAATTCAAGCGCCCAAACAATCAGTGCACATTGGAGGAGTAGGTCGCGGCTCACATCGCGACCTTTTTCTATAACTTCCATATTGTTGACGAGATGTCAAATCTGTGATAAGTTGGCTTAACCAAAGGGTATTTCTATGGTCAAAAATTTCATGAAAGACGGCAAGTGGATAGAGCGTACGACCGCGCCCAATGTGCACTTATGCGATGTTTGCGACAATAAATTCATCAAAACCCGCTACCGCCAAACCACATGCCTTCGCTGCATGTCAGATCACGCATCCAACTAAAAGAAAGGGGAGCCGAAAGGCTCCCTTGTTCGTTTTCACTTCTTCGTTCCCAGCAAGATGGGTGGTGATATAATTCCGGCATGGCGCAAAAGATACTCGTCGTAGAGGACGAGGTGAAAATGCTCGATATTCTCGCGGATGTGCTCGGCAGCGCGGGCTATACCGTATTCAAAGCTATGAATGGCGAGGATGGTGTACGCCTCGCACTGACCGAACGCCCCGACCTCGTCATCGCGGATCTGCTTTTGCCCGGCGAAATGTCCGGCATGATGATGATACGAAAGATACGAGAGGATGAGTGGGGTAAAAACGTAAAAGTGATGATCCTGACCAACGTAACCGACGAGAAGACCATCGATGAGGCAATTCAGCAGGAAACATTTCACTACGTCATCAAGGGCAATATCACGATGGAGACCCTGCTTGAAAAGGTCAAAGTGCAGCTCGGTGAATAGTTGAACATGCATATCAAAGTCCGCGCGAGGACGGGCGCTAAGAATGAAGAGGTGAAGAAAGTCTCGGGCGATCACTTTGAAGTGTGCGTCCGTGAAAAACCGAAAGGCAATATGGCGAACCGTCGCATTATTGAACTCATTGCGAGACAGCTCGGCGTCTCCGCAGCAAAAGTGCGAATCATCAAAGGCCACCGCGGACCGTCCAAAACGCTTTCGATATTGAATTGACGAGTCCCGCTCATGAGCTAGAGTTGCTACAGTGAGCATTAAGTCTAAAGGAGCAAACAATGGCGAAATGTCGGGTTACCGCTACGGGCGATGAGTGCCTCGGCGATTGCAATTATCTTTGCATGCGGGTCGAGGAAGACCTTGCCAAGAGGACATCTCCAGAGACTTACAAAGCGTGGCAAAAAGCGCACGACAACTTCATTCCATTCTGCGGCCGCTCCGGCGATCGAGTGATCAAGAAGACGAACGCAGGTACGCGCAGCATCATGTGAGCGAGCGGTCATCCGTACGGATGACCGCCTTTCTCTTATGGTAGTATTCTCGACATGGGAGAAGTATTGAGAAATTTTGAGGACCGCTTTTTCAAGAAGAAGGATACGATGGCTGTTGATGGCGAAAAATTGCCGGAGGGCCCGCGTGGTCAGATGTACGAGCTGGACGAAAAGAATAATGCGACGCTTCGAGAAGCGGTGGCCACCGCAAAAGATGTACTACAGAGACTCGCCGACGAAGAACAAGAGATCATGGCGGATCCACGATTTGCCATCGAGGAGCAATCTGCAGCAGGTGTCACGCCGGATGTCCTTGAAGCGTATCTTGAGACGATACAAAAGAACTTTTTCTTTTACGACGAGCCTTTTACCCTCGCCGTAGCCAAAGAAGTACTCAAGCGATTTCCTGAAGCGCCGACCAGATAGATCACGAGTACTAATTGTTTGCTAGAATGATTTCGTGGACCCACTTTCAGTAGTGCTGAAGAGCGCGCTTGATGCTGCACAGGGCGTGCCGTATTTTCCGCTGATACTCGCCGGAGTTTTTTTGGTCGTTGTCATTGCGATAGTATTTGCCGTCTCGCTCACGGCTCGCAGGCGCGCGGAGGAGCGCATGGCGCACATCATTCGCGCGTACGACGTGGTCACGGCGCAGCTCGCAGAGGCCGAGCGCATCGGGCACTTCGGCAGCTTCGTGTGGGATATATTGAATCCCGCTGAAAGTTATTGGACGCCGGAGATGTACGATCTCTTCGGCTTCGTCGCTCGGCGCAAAGCACCTTCGCTCGATGCCTTCGTCGAGGCGGCGCACAAAGACGACAAAAAAACCGTGGATGCCTCGTGGGAGAAGGCGCAAAAGGCCCCCGGTTCTTTTGATTTCACGATGCGCATCGTCCTACCCAACACCAAGCAGACGCGCTATTTGCGCATCGAAGGCAAAAATATCCGCGACCACAACGGCATCGTTGCCCGCATTCAAGGCATCGCGCACGACGTCACGAGAGAGACAGAGATCGACAGGGCGAAATCCGAATTCGTCTCGCTCGCTTCGCACCAGCTGAAGACGCCGGTGACTGCCATGAAATGGCTCTCCGAGCTCCTCCTCCAAAAAGGCGCCGACCCGCTCAGCAGCACCCAGCGCACGTATCTGGAAAATATTCACGAGGAAGGTCAGCACATGATAGATATCGTCAACGACATGCTCAACGTCTCTCGTATCGAACTGGACACCTTTGCCGCGCGCATTGAAGAATTCGATATCAACGAACTCGCACAGAGCGTGCTCAAAGAGCAGATACACGTGGCTGACCAGAAGAAGGTCGCGGTCTCTCTTGTGGTCGCCAGCGACCTACCGCATCTCAAAGCCGACAAATTCCTCATGCGCATGGTCTTCCAAAACCTTCTCTCCAATGCGATCAAATACACGCCGCAGGGCGGCAAGGTGGACTGCGAAGTCTCTCGGGCATCGACAACGCGCGAGATGCTCTTTATCCGCGTTACCGACTCCGGCATTGGTATTCCGAAGAGCGAGTGGGGCAATATTTTCAAAAAGCTCTACCGCGCGCAGAACGCGCAAGACCTTGTCCCTGACGGCACGGGATTGGGCCTCTATGTCGTCAAAATGATACTCGAGCGCAACCACGGCGGCATTTCGTTCGAATCGACAGTGGGCAAAGGCAGCACCTTTTACGCCTCGGTGCCTTTTGAATGGCAGGATGCAACTGTGGAAAAGCATGCTTTACAAGCCTGATTAGGCTATACTGTAGCCAATATGGCAGATGAAAAGAAATTCAGCGTTCTCGTGATAGAAGATGAAGTGCCGGCAGCGCTTGCGCTCGGTGCCGCGCTCGAACACGAAGGCTACGAAGTCTTGCGCGCCGCCGACGGCGAAGAGGGCCTCAAGGCGGCTCTCGAAAAGCACCCCGATCTTTTACTCGTCGATCTCAAATTGCCCAAGATGAACGGCATGGATATGATACATGCGCTTCGCGCGGATGGCTGGGGTAAGACCGCCAAAGTCATCATTCTCACCAACGTCTCCGACATGGGCAGCTTGCAGGCGGCCATGATGAACGACACCTTCTACTATTTGGTCAAAGGCGATTCGAGCGTAGCCGATGTGCTGCGCGCCGTAGAGACACAATTGAAAGGCCCGCAGCAGCAATAGTTAGATAGAAAAAAAGCCCCGAACCGCAAGCGGTTCGGGGCGACACATTACGCACTCATCTTTTCTGCGACGACTCGCTCGAGTCGCGAAGGAACTTTGCTTCGCCGGAGGATGTCACCGAAGTGCGAGGTGATCCCGACGTTGCCGCGGAGGATCACACCGAAGCTTTCAGTGCTCGCTTGCGCGGCAAGTACGCGCAATTCCTCGAGACCTCGTGCCACATCGAACTCCACGAATTTCTCCGGTTCGCCCGGATACACCGTGTTGCCCGAAGAAGCCGACTGCCCCACATGGAACTGCACGATCCACAGAGAGCCTTTGCGGTCGTACACCCACTCGAAGCGAACGGGGCCAAAGTCTTTTTTGGCGACCTCCCAGTGATTGCGAACGATGTCGGTCACCTTGTCGGGAAGAGTACTCGGGCCACCCGCTCCCACCATGAAGTCATCGCCGTGTCCGGCCTTACCTTCGATGATGAGCTCACCGTCGCCGCCGGTGATGGCTGCGCCGGAGAAAACAGCGTCGACGTTATCCTGGAAGATGAACGCCGTGATCTTCTTCGCATCAGGATCCTCTTTTTGCATGAGCTCGAAAGGATCCACCTGTCCGTGCGCCGTCGTAAAGAGTCCGGGCTGCTGTTCTTTGGGACAGGTGCGTCGCCAGCAATCGGATTCCGATTCGGTTCTTGTCCCGAACTCGAACTTCGGAAGGTACCGACCGACGACGGTCGTATGCGGCACGAGACCGACATCGTACAAATGAGCCATGAGAAGCCCATATGCCTTGTCGCCCATGTCCGCACTCACGCGATTCGGCCACGACGGAACAGGTTCCGGCGTGTCTTTGCCGTGCGCGGTCTTCTCCACCTGCCAGATTATCTGGTGCTCGCGGTAGTACCCCACCGCGTCGGGGTGGACGGAGAATTCCACGCGATAGCTTCGATCGTACGGAATATTGATCCGACGACCGTAGATCAGTCGCGCCATCTTGATCGTTTTCAAGCGCGGCAGAACAGCGCAGCCGGGCTTCTCGACGCATCGCGGAATGTCGCGTGTGGCGAACTCCGCGACGTTACCTATCATGACCCCCGAAAATCCGCCGTCGCGTATATCGATCTCCTCATTCAGGATCACATAGAACCCTTCAGCGAGGAACTCTCGTACTTTGGCGGCGACTTTGGCGGGAGTATCGAACCCCTTGCGACCGAAGACGAACGGATTGCCGTCCGGCTTCTGTGGCAGGAAGGTACGGATATTGACGAAGGATGCACCGGTCCTTTGGATCGATGCCGCGGCTTCTTCAAAGTTGGCGAACCGATGATCAGGCAGGACTCCGCGAATACGCGAGAATCTCTGCTTGCCATCCGGAGCGAAGCTCGCGAACTGGGCGACGTTGGCTCCCTCGACAGCTATTCTGTCGAGGATTTCGTCCTTGTACATTCTCAACTCCTCAATGAACGGGGAGAATTCCCCGCCACAGTCTACTTTTTTGAATTCACACGTCAAATTGCCCTTTTGCTGTAGAATGAGCGCATTATGGTGGTCCCGACCGGCAATATACCGACGATATTCGTCGCATTCGGTGCGACCGGCGATCTTATGCGGCGTAAAGTGGTGCCGTCGCTCTACTATTTGCACCAGAAGAACGAACTTCCGACCCGATTTCGCGTCGTCGGTTTCTCGCGCAGAGATTGGAGCGACAAGGATTACCAAGATTACATATTGGGTGTGCTCGAAGAGTTCGAGAACAAAAAACTCGTGCGAAGCAGTGTCGAACAATTCCTCAAGATATTCAAATTCCAGCAGGGCACTTTCGAGCAGACCGAAAGCTATCATGCGCTGAAGCGTACTTTCGATGCGTGCGACAAAAGCTGGGGCCAGTGTGCCAACAAGCTTTTCTATCTTGCCGTTGCACCCGAATACTACAGCCTCATTCTCAAACAGCTCGACAAGACCGCTCTCACGGAATCCTGCGATCCGGGGCCTCCGCACGGCGGCAGCACAAGCATCATCGTGGAGAAACCCTTCGGCGTGGACCTCCGGACAGCAAAAAAGATCGACGAGCTGCTCGGGAAACTTTTCGATGAAGATCAGATCTATCGCATCGATCACTATCTCGCCAAAGAGATGCTGCAGAACATCCTCACGTTCCGATTTTCAAATAATCTTTTTGAGATACCGTGGGGCAGTGAGCTCATAGAGAGCGTCCACATCAAGGTGCTCGAAAGTGTCGGCGTAGAGAAGCGCGGCCCCTTTTACGAATCGGTCGGCGCACTGCGCGACGTGGGGCAAAACCACTTGTTGCAAATGCTCGCACTCATCGCAATGGAGCGACCGGCGAGCTTCGATGCCGACGAGATACAAAAAAAGCGCACCGCGATACTCGAAGCGCTGCAGCCGATGACCAAGAAGCAGGTCAAAGAAATGACCTTTCGCGCTCAATACAAAGGTTACAAAGATATCCCGGGTGTAACCAAGAATTCCAAGACCGAGACGTACTTCAGGGTGACGACACTACTCTCGCATCCTACATGGGCCGGCGTTCCGTTCGTAATGGAAAGCGGCAAACGTATGGGCAATGCGCACAAAGAGATCGTCGTTACCTTCAAACATCCGACGCCGTGCATGTGTCCCAAGGAGCAGCCGCACCACACCAATCGGGTCATCTTTCGCATGGAGCCGCGCGAAGAGATACTTATCGAATTTTGGGCCAAACGTCCGGGTTTCACCTTCCGCACGGATAGGAAGATCATTCATTACCTGCATCGCGACGAGTCCGCGCACGTGCCGTATGTGGAAGAGTACGCCAAATTGCTTCTCGATTGTGTGCGCGGCGACCAAACGCTCTTCATATCCACCAAGGAGATCCGCGCCATGTGGCGCTTTACCGACCCGATCCTCGACGCGTGGGGGCGCAATGTCGTTCCACTGCAAACGTACACTCCTGATTCTCATCCTCAAAAAAAATAGCGCCAGCTCAGAGAGCTGGCGCGTCGATTCAGCCGATCCTTTCAAGGATGCCGGAGAACGTATCCCGCAGGCGGCGTGCGGATTCCGCATACTTCAGACGAACTTGGTAGTATCCTTCCACGAGCCTCTGAAGCGACTGCAAGACTTCTTTGGCCGTGTCAGGCGTCATTTCAGCGAAAAAGTCCCCTATAGAAAGATACCGAAACCGCCAAAGGTAGTCTGTCCGTACGCCGATACTTTGCGCACCGACCCAGCGACTCGATCGTTGCCACTCGACCAACTCTCCTTCGCGAGTCAACAGGAGAATCACCGGGGCGCCGACCTTTTTGCCGGCGATAACAGCAAATCGAGGGTAGGATACCATGTCGACATTATCCACCTCGATCTTAAAGTCATTTGCCCGACACAGTGACAGTTCTTTACCGCAATCTTCCACGGATTTGAATCCGGGAAAGAATTTTATATGCGGCTTGCAGAACGCCAGTGCGCGTTCGATCAAAACGATCCACTCACCTTGATCCAGCTGTTCGGCAGGCACCTTGAGCACGCCGAGAACCAGAGGAAGTCTGATGGACTTGTCCATTGCCAGACCTTTCTCTCTCTCTATGGCTCGGGACCATTCCCGAGACCGGAGTTAAGGTACAACTAAGTACGGGTCGTGTCAATTCGTTCATTGTAGACATACGAGTTTGGCATTATGATGACCGCCTATGTCGCAGAGCAACAACCCATGGGAGCGAGCGCAAGGTCTCTTGAAAGCAGCCGCTTCGCGTGTAGATCTCCATCCGCTCGATATTGCACGGCTTGAAAATCCGGACAGGACCATTGAAGTGTCGCTGCCCATCAAGATGGACGACGGGAGTGTAAAAGTATTCAAGGGTTTTCGCGTCCAGCACAACAACATACGCGGGCCGTACAAAGGCGGGCTTCGCTATCATCCCAAGGTGGACATGGACGAGGTGAAGGCGCTGGCATTTTGGATGACGATGAAAAATGCCGTCGTGGAAGTGCCTTTCGGCGGCGGCAAGGGCGGTATCATCGTTGATCCGAAAAAACTTTCTGAAAAAGAGCTCGAGCGGCTCACGCGCGCCTTTGCCCGCGCGCTCGCGCCGGCCATCGGTCCGCATACCGACGTGCCCGCGCCGGACGTGAACACGAATGGCCGAGTGATGGCGTGGTTCCGTGACGCGTATGAAAAGGAAGTCGGCAAAAAAGCACCCGCGGTAGTTACCGGCAAGCCCATCGAGCACGGCGGTTCGCAGGGTCGCACTGAAGCGACTGGTCTCGGCGGTTTTTACGCACTCCAGATGTATCTCGAAAAAATCGGCAAAGATCCAAAAGGCATGACGGTGGCCATTCAGGGATTCGGCAACGTCGGCTCATACCTTGCGGAATACTTGCAGGCCGCGGGCATGAAAATAGTCGCGCTGTCTGATTCAAAGGGCGGTATTTATATCCCCAGCGGCATCGAAGACCTGAAGGCCGTGGAGGAATGCAAAAAGAAGAGCGGCCATTTGGCTGGCTGCTATTGTATCGGCTCGGTGTGCGATCTCTCGAATATGGAAAAACTCGGTGGCCGCGACATCTCGCCGGATGAAGCGCTCACACTTCCCGTCGATATCGTCGTACCTGCCGCGCTTGAAAATTCCATTACTGAAAAGAACGCCGGCGACATCAAAGCGAGTATCGTGCTCGAAATGGCCAATGGCCCGACGACCGCTGCCGCGGATGTCATCCTCAATACCAGAAAGATCACGGTCATCCCCGACATTCTTGCCAATGCAGGCGGGGTAGCAGTCAGTTATTTCGAATGGTTCCAGAATATCGAGCGCAGGAAATGGAAAAAGGAGGATGTCTTCAAAAAACTCCGCACCAAAATGCGCGCCGCGACCAAGGCCGTCCTCGAATCTTCGCAAAAACACAAAGTTACTCTCCGCGAAGCGGCGTATATCGTGGCACTGCGGAGGTTGACAAAACAGTGAAGAAGTGTACAAATATTCCAGGTAAAAACAAGTTGGAGGTCGGCAATGACCGAGAATACTAGCTGGGACGTGCCGACGTGGCACAATGCGAGTGTTCCGAAGTGCAAGATGGTGTTCGATATTTTGGCAAAGCTATTCAACGTCAAAAGGGATCTACCCGAAGGGTATGATCCCGCGACACTACAAAGCGTCCCGATGAAAGAACTTCTTGATTACGGGCAGCGGATCTTGCGCAACGACACGTTTTGGGAGTCGCTTCCCGAGATCGTCGTACCGTCGGCCGAATCGATAGCACGAGTGGAGCGAGCCGCAAAGCACCTTGTCATGACGACTCCGAAAGTGCAGGCAATATTGGACAGTATGATAGCCAGCTCTCGCAAGGTGTTCATCAAAACATCGCTGCGCGAAGAGCTACGGCGCGTGCTGAATGAGTGCCATTGAACACTGATCCCCGTGCCACAAGCGCGGGGAATTCTTTTTAATCGTTGACGAGCGTGGAATAGACGACGAGCCGATGATCGTAGGTGCCCATTGATCTTTGAAATGTGCCGGCGCAGGTGATGAGATCGAGGTGCGAGCCGCCCGCGCGATGGAAAATATATTCGAGAGGCATATCGGCGAGTGCGTAATACTTTGTTTCATCGACTACGAAGTGCAATTTTTGTGCGTTTTCATTGATGATGTAAATGTCATCGCCTGCGGCGAGTTCGTGGAGCCGTTTGAAGGCCGCGAAAACGTGTGCGTCCATGACGGCGCTGCCATCTTGACCGGGCACAGTGCCGTCTTTCCACCAACCGACGTTGTTCGTACTCCCATCCGGTACGGCCATTTCACCCTTGTCATTGAGGCCGACATTGATGACCACGTCGTCGAGTTCGATCGAGGGGATAACGATATGTTCTTGATGGTCGGACGGAACATCGGTAACGGTTGCTTCGACTTGTTCTGTCTGCGAATGCGTTATCGAGCCATCTTCGGTCGTAACGGTGGCATTTTGCGCCGTATCCGTGACTTCGGAGGATGCGTCAGGCACCTGTGGAGTATTAATTTGAGATGAAGGGGACGAGCTCGCAGATGCAACTGCGATCATAGAGTTTCCTTGAGCACCGATCACGAAAAATATTGCGATCGCTCCCACGGTACATGCAAGTACGTGTTTCATTCGAACCTCTCCATCATAGGTTCAGACTTTCTTCATGTCTAGACCGTTCTTCATCTTTGTGTTCTGATTCTCATGAAGCTATATTGATGTGCCGTCAAAAACGTGTTAAAACCTCATTAGGAAAGGAGAATTCCAATGACCGAGGTCAGTGATAAGGAATTCACGGAAGCCGTTACGAGGGCTTTGATCAAGCATGGAAGCGAGAAACTCGCGACGCGGTTTGAGGTTTGGCCATACACCATCCGAGCATGGGCCAACGGCAGCGCGCGACCGCATCCGGGTGTGAAAAAGTACGTCTTCGAGTCGCTTCGCAAAGATACATAACTATCGAGCGTCGGCGAATTGTCGGCGCTTTTGTTTTGAGTGGTATCATTCTGTAATGAACAGATTTGCAGAATGGATTTTGCGGGCGTCGGTAGCGTTCGCTTTTGCCTTTCCCGCAATAGATGCGTTTTGGAATCCTGATTCGTGGTTCGGCTATTTTCCGCACTTTTTGCGTGGATTCGTTCCTGACATGGTGCTACTGCATAGCTTCGGTACCCTTGAGCTCGCGATCGCCGTATGGATACTCTCGGGCCGGAGCATTTTTTGGCCATCTGCGCTTGCGAGCGTGATGCTCGTCGCCATCGTTGTCTTTGATAACTACCAATTCGAGATACTTTTCCGCGACCTCGCGATCGCCGGCGCGGCGGCCGCGCTTGCGCTGCAGAATTGGCCGTGGAACCGCGTTGCGAATACCGTGATGTAAGAGTACAGTGGGCCGATGAAGTCGCCCGACAAATTCATTCAGGATTTGGCAAAAAAGGCGGGCGATACGGTACTGAAGCGGTTCGGCAAAGATGGCGTTCACTATTTGAAAAGCGATCATCGCAAGGATGTCGTTACGAAGGCCGATCTGCTCTCCAACAAGATAGTCCTCACAGCGATCAGGTATGCGTATCCCGAGCACGGCATCATTTCCGAGGAGACGGGTCATGAGCGCGCCGACGCGCAGTACGTATGGATAATCGATCCAATAGATGGAACGCTCAATTTCTCCCTCGGCATTCCGTGCTTTGGTGTCATGCTCTGCCTTACACGGAATCGTGAGGTCATACTTTCGGTCATCTATCTGCCAGCGCTCAAGGAATTTTATTTTGCAAAAAAGGGTAAGGGAGCATACCTCAACGGCAAGCGTATACACTGCTCGTCGCACGGATTCGACCAGACATACGGCACTGGCTCAGGAAATCTGTACGGCCGCAATGAAAAGCTCTACCGCAGCTTGCTGAAGGCGGGCAAAACGACTTCGTTGCACCAGCATTCATTTGGAGCGATGTGCGTGAACGCGTGCTACGTGGCGAGCGGTCGCAAAGACTGGATGTGGACCTATTCTGGTCAGCTCCACGATTTCGCGCCGCCCTCGCTCATCTTAGAAGAATCCGGATGCGTCGTTACCAATACGAGAGGTGAGCCGTGGAGTTTCAAAGACATGAATATGATCGCCGGTAATCCGGCTGTGCACAAAGCGCTCGTCAAACTCGCGAGAAACGTGTAAATCAACGCCCTTCGGGCAGTTGATTTCACGCTCCCTGCCCACTTCGTGCGGCAGGGCTGTACTCGGCAATGTGAACATGTTCACATTGCACTCGCCCTACGTCGCGTGTAACACTGGTCTCTATGGCACGTACGTGGCACGAGAAGCATAGGGAAAGTCGCACGATGGGCGCTCGGGTGGCCGACGCGCTGGCCGCGGGAATTGGCTCGTGGGCATTCATCATCGGGCAATCCGTATTCGTCGCCTTCTGGGTGTTTCTCAATCTCGTTGCTTGGTACCAACACTGGGATCCGTATCCTTTTATTCTATTGAATCTTCTGTTCTCCACCCAAGCGGCATACGCTGCTCCTATCATTATGATGTCGCAAAACAGGCAAAACGAACGCGACCGTGCCAAAGCCGATGCCGACTTTGACACCAATGTGCAGGCCAAGAAAGAGATAGAAGACCTGCAAATGCGCCTAGCGCGCATCGAGGACGATAAGCTGGATAAAATTTTGAAGATTTTGGAGCAGCATCATCATTAATATGCAGAAGGTCGTCGTATTCGTCCCCGTAACTCACGCGGAGGTTCTGCGCGCGGCGATCGGTGATGCCGGCGGCGGCAAGATCGGCAATTACTCTCATTGCAGTTTTTCGAGCAAAGGTATCGGACGGTTTATTCCTCACGACGGAGCTGCGCCTGCCATTGGAGAGGTGGGGAAACTGGAAGAAGTCGAAGAAGAAAGGATAGAATTTGTATGCGATGAATCCATCCTCGAACCAGTGCTTGATGCCATTAAAAAGACGCATCCATATGAAGAGCCTCCGATAGAAAGCTGGGTCATCAAGTCTACTTTCAGTTGAACCTCAGGATGTTGCAAGCGAGGCTTGCACAAGCAGATTACGGTTGTTGTAGGTGTCAACAGTTTTGCACAGTAATTCCACAGTAAGCCGTCGAGGTCATATTCGTCATCTATGGTACGATGCCAACACAGAATTATAAATTTAGTTACAAACGCAGACAAAATCGTATGAAAGTAGTCATGTGGGTAGTGGCGCTCGTCGTGGTCGGCGCGGCGTCATGGTTTATTTGGAAACAAACTGCCGGGCCGGGAGCGCTCACGCAAACGCCGCCTACGCAGCAGCAGGAGGTTCAGCAGCCGGTGCAACAGCAAAAGACAGGCGGGCTTTCCACGACAGGAAATACCGACGGTGAACTCGACACCGATATGACCCAGATCGATGGGCAGATAGATACGACAGCAAGCGCGCAGAGCGCAGCTTCGCAAACTGATCAACCCGTAAAACAAACGGAATAAGTAACAAACAGAATAATATGAACACTATAACTAAAATTGCAGGACTCTCTCTGGCTACGATGCTCATGGCATCGCCCGTTCTTGCCCTTGATGTGGACACATCGGGTAGCGCGACCGTGCAAGCGAGCGCTGTAGGCACCAATGCCGGCGCTAGCGCCACAGTGGATGCGCGTCTGCAGACACGCATTGCCAATGCAAAAAGTCATGCCGATCAGGAGATCGACCGTCGCGTCAGCGCTCTCAATGATCTGAATACGCGCGTGCAGGCAATGGTCAAGGTTTCCGCATCGATGAAATCATCGCTCGCAGCCGATGTGGCCGCCCAGGTATCGGCGCTCTCAGCACTCAAGGGCAAGATCGATGCCGATAGTGACATCGACACTCTGAAGACGGATATCAAATCCATCACCGGCAGCTACCGCATCTTTATGCTTGTCATTCCGCAGGGACGCATCGAGGTGGCAGCGGATAAGGTGAAGGCTACCGGCGACCTCTTTACGGAATTCGCCGCCAAGTTGCAAGCACGCATCGCCGCGGCGCAGACGGCCGGCAAGGACGTAACGGCACTCAATGCGAGCCTCACCGACATGAACGCCAAGATTTCGGATGCCAACGTGCAGGCCGATGCGGCGGTATCGCTCGTGGCTTCGCTCACTCCCGACAACGGCGATCAGGCCAAGATGCAGGCCAACGAACAGGCGCTCAAGGAAGCACGCGCCAAGGTCAAGGCAGCACTCGACGATCTCCACAAGGCACGCGAGGACGCTCACTCGGTGGTACAAGCTCTCCATCAAATGGGACTCGAGGCCAGCGCGAGCGCAAGCTCCACTTCCTCGGCAAACGTTCACTAGTACTAAAAGACAGCGGCAAAAAAGCCCCCGCGGGGGCTTTTTTGCCGCCTTGTCGTACATAGACAAATCATCTTCACGCTAGTACTCTTCAGCCATGTCATACACACCGAGCAACGAAATATTAAAAAAATATGCCGACGTGCTGGTCAATTTTGCGCTCGGCGGCGGGAAGGGGATCAAGAAGGGCGACGTCGTCCGCGTTTCAAGCGCCGAATCAGCGAAACCGCTCTACAACGCAGTTTGCAATGCGATCGTGGCTGCGGGAGGGCATGTCATCCAGAACTACGGACCCGACGACGAGCAGGGCGACAAGCGCCGCAACGAGAGCTTCACCCGCTTTTTCTACGAGCACGCTAAAGACCACCAGCTCGATTTCTTTCCCGCAAAATATTTACGCGGCCTTGTGGACCAGATGGATCACTCGCTCTTTATCCTTTCCGACGCCGACCCGCACGCGCTCAAAGGCGTGGATCCAAAAAAGATCATGCGTCGCGGTGTGGCCCTCAAGCCTTTTATGGATTGGCGGCACGAAAAGGAATGGAAAGGGAAATTTACATGGACTATCGGTCTCTATGGCACACCCGCGATGGCAAAGGAAGCCGGATTGAGTGAAAAAGAGTACTGGAACCAGATAATCAAGGCGTGTTTTCTCGATGAGAAAAATCCTATTGCGAAATGGAAGGCAGTGTACAGGCAAATAGACCTCTTCCGCTCCAAACTCAACAAACTTTCGCCCAAAGTAGACTATTTGCATGCCAAGGGGACGGATATGGATTTGAAAATTCGTCTCGGTAAAAAGCGCAATTGGCTCGCAGGCAGCGGACGCAACATCCCGAGCTTTGAGATATTCACTTCGCCCGATTGGCGCGGTACGGAAGGCTGGGTGCGATTCAATCAGCCGCTCTATCGCTATAGCAACAAAATAACCGGCATTCAGCTGTGGTTCAAAGATGGTCGCGTGGTCAAAAGCAGCGCCAAGACCAACGAAAAGTTCCTCAAAGAAATGATAGCGACGAAGGATGCAGATAAAATAGGCGAGTATTCGCTGACCGACAGCCGTCACTCGCGCATCACCAAATTTATGGCCGAAACACTCTTCGATGAAAACATGGGCGGCCGCTACGGCAACACCCACGTCGCGCTCGGCATGTCGTATCGCGACACCTATCGCGGCGATCCATCCAAACTTTCCAAGAAACAAGCCGAAGCGCTCGGCTTCAACGACTCATCCGTCCACACCGACATCATTTCCACCACCGACCGCACCGTGACAGCCCACCTCAAAAACGGCAAAGAAAAGGTTATCTACAAAGACGGAATGTTCGTCCTATAAAAAAAGAAAACGCCCGGCCGTAGCCGAGCGCTTATTGCAGGACTATTCGTCCTGCGGTACCTCGCACCACGTCGGCGAGGTCTCGATGATCACGTTCTTCAGTGTGATCTCGAGTTCGACGATGCCACACCCGTCGTTATGAACGGGGTCCGCGTAAGCCTCTTTGAGAGAGGTCCACAACGGCACGGCAACTTCGTCGCCAGTACAACGGAGCCCTTGCCCGTTGTGCCAACACACCGCACAGGTGTACCTGGTGATGGTCGGATGGTGATTGCCCATGATTCCCTCCGTCGGGTTGGGGCGCGCCGGAGTCATTCCAGCGCTTCTCTACATCAGACGGAGTGCAATTCGGCTAGGCCGAGCTGCGGCATTCCAAGTCTCTCTTTCCTAGAGGGTTGCCATGGGTTCCTGGGCAATATTATGCATACAAATTATAATCTGTCAAGCCATGAGGCGACGCCTCATGGTTTCTGGTACAGACGGCAAAGAAACGGTCATCTACAGAAACGGGATTCGTCTTATAAAAGAAAGTGGCGCATGGTTGTTGCCGTTTGTAAAACCACAAACTGAAAACTCCCTACATATTTATATTGTAAAGGGAGTTTTTCATTTTCTGCATCCGATGTTTGTCATTTTGCAAACATTCCTTGCAGCATTCCAATTTTTACTTACTCATCACCAAGAAGAAGTTCCTTCGGCATCGTGACGGTGTCGTCCGTCATGAATACCGCCTCGCATCCGTCGCCGAAATGCACGATGTAGTACATCCGGTCCGGTACCAAGTACAGGGTCCACGCATTGCCATGAAAGGTGTGGACGCGCAGACGTGCAATGCGCGCACCGTTCCGTCTTGTCCATCTGTGCCCATCATGCCACACGACGCAGTTTGGCAGCTTCTCTCCTCGCAAACGTTTCCGTGGGAATTGCTGGTAGCGCAGCCACATGAGCTGTTGCTCCCACCGTTCGTATTGCCGGGGCCATGTACGGTCCCATTGCCAGTAGACGTGCTTGCCACTGTTGTAGAATGCGGCGGTCACGCTCCGGCCCTTGGTAATCCACCGAAGTTCCTTCCTTCCGCCCAAGATGAGCGGGGGAATGCACGACGGCTTTTGGCTCAAGTGGCAGAGCTTCCTTCCTTCGAACACGAACTGTATTCGCGGTAGTCGGTGGCCCATCGCAACCTCCTTTGTGTTTGTGTGAACGACCAACCGATAATTATTATAAACTATATATGCATAGGTGTCAACTAAATGCGTTTGGGAAGGATCAAGCCATGAGGCCTCGCCTGACGGATATGGCAGTTATGTTAATGTGGTCGAAGGTAGTCAGAGGAGATTCCAATGCCCGAACTGGTCATCGACGTTTCGACCGTGTCCGCTATCGCGGGTTTGCAGCCACTCCGGATCGAGCATGAGCGCGGCAGCTATTTCTGTCGATTGCACTATGCGCTCGACGGGCTTGAGAAAGAGTACGGCATCGTGTTCGATATCGGCAAAAGAGGCGACAACGGTTTCATGCTGCCGCTCAACCATTTCGAGGGCGATCCGGCACGCGAAGCGGCGCTTCAGGACCTGATCCCCGCTTTGCATGAGCGGCTCTTCAGTGCTCTTAGGCCGCTTGCGGGTCGGTGGTAATATCGCTGCGGAAATGCATCGTTGAAATATTGAACCGTTCACTATGTGAGCGGTTCTTTCTTTTTTGCCGTGATAGGATGCAAAAAGACAAGTTCAGATGATAGGATGCAAAAATGGCAGAGACAGTATACCTCGTACGGCACGGACAAAGCGTGGCCAATGTCGACGACAAATTTTGGGGACCAGAAGTACCGCTTACGGAAAAAGGCGAGCAGCAGGCCGCGCGTGTCGCGAAGCGCTGCGCCGCACTTGATTTTGATGTCATTCACGCAAGTACCATGGAGCGAGCGCGTCGTACGGCGTGGTTCATCCACGAAGAGACGGGAAAACCCATTGAATATTTTGACGACCTCGTGGAACGAAAAGAGCCCCCGAGACTCATTGGCATGTACGAATGGGACCCGAAGTGTCAGCAGCTGCACTATGAGTGGACGGAATCGTTCCTTACCTCCGGTAAAAAGGTGGAGGGCGGAGAAAATTTCGAGGAGATAGTGAACCGCGCTGAAAGAATGCTTGGTCTCTGGGCGAAACATCCAGCTCACTCGATCGTTGCTGTCGGGCATGGCTTCTTTCTCCGATGCATCATGGCGCGCATCATGTTCGGCGAGAATATCACGCCCGATCAATTGCGCGGCGTGCTTTTTGGCATGACCTCGACCAATACAGGCCTTTCGCAGATCATCCGCGCTCGCGACAATGTGTGGCATCCGTGGGTCAAGGATGGCGATTGGCTCATTCGTATCTGGAACGACGCCGAGCACTTAGGCGAATCCACGACACATGAATGAATTCTGAAGCCGCTCTCGGGCGGCTTTTCTTCATCCGTTCGCGAATGAGGAAGGCGCATCCCTCCTCGTTCACAGTTCACCTCGCTTTCACTACTGTAGCCGCACAATACGGAGGTATGTTATTTTCAATTGCTGTTTTATTGGTCGTTCTCTGGTTCTTGGGAGTGGTGTCTTCGTACACGCTCGGAGGCTTTATTCACCTACTTCTGCTCCTTGCGGTCGTGATCGTTCTCGTCAGATTGATCCGCGGCGAAAATCCGCTCTAACCGTTACAACACAGTAAAATGCAGGCGCGTTGAAGCGCCTGTATTTTAGTGCGCACGATGATATAGTATTTCTACGTAACTGTATGAATAAACTGGCCGCTATCCTCGTTGCAATGCTCGCCGTAGGGATCGGAGCATATTTGCTGAGCGATTCTTTTGGTTCTGGTAATCCCGAGCCGACAACAAAAGCATTCACGCTCGTGGTGCAGCATCGTAAACTCGTAGATGGTGAAAGCACGCTTACCGCGCATACGGGTGATACCGTTGCCATCACTATCACCGTCGACGAAAACGAGGAGCTGCATTTGCATGGGTATGACAAGAGTGTTGATATTACCGCTGGACAGCCCGCCACGCTCACGCTCGTAGCCAATGCGAGCGGCAACTTTCCTTTTGAACTAGAACATAGCAAGACAGAGCTCGGTTCGCTGCAGGTACAACCGTAAGGTATGAAATTACGACCGCTCGCGCTGCTCAGCTCGGCGCTTGTCGCGTTCCCATCGGTCGCATTTGCACACGCGTTCGGAGTGCAATACACACTTCCGCTGCCGGTGGCTTTATATGTAACGGGCGGCGTGGGGGCCTTTGTCGCATCGTGCGTCGTCTTGCTCTTTTTCAGCGATCCAATCGCGCGCGATAAACCGCCTTTCTTTATTATCAAGCCGCTACCTGCCGCACGCTTCGTCAAATTGTTTTTACGAGCGTTCGGCACGGGCATCGTTCTCTTCGCCTTTGCGCTCGCATTTTTGGGTGCACAGGATTACATCCACAACCCGCTACCGGATCTTTTTTGGGTGATATTTTTGCTGCTTTTTACATATTTCACCGCACTTGTCGGCGGTCTGTGGGACTATCTCAATCCGTTCAGTGCAATGGAGATGCTGTTCGGCGAGCAAGAGCGGAGGCGATACGAGCCCTACTGGCTGCCATTTGTCCCCACCGCACTCTTTCTTGCACTGCTTTGCCTCGAGCTTTTCTCGTACGGTTTAGGTGCGATCCCGGTCGTGCTCGGCGCGCTCCTCGCGCTCTATATGCTCGTGTGTCAGGCGGGCAGTATGTATTTCGGTGCAGAGGTGTGGTTCGTGCGCGGTGAATTATTTTCTACGCTGTTCCTGCTCATCGGGAAATTTGCGCCGATACATATTGAGGAAGAAAGAGTGATCATTTCGTGGCCCGGCGAGGGACTCGTGCAAGAGAGCGCTGCTCACATCAGTCTGCTCATTTTTATTCTGGTCATGCTCGGTTCGACAATTCTCGATGGATTGCAGGAAACGAACATTTGGTGGGAATTCATCGGATACTTTTCGTACTCTCTGTTCAACTGGATCGGCATGCTCGCGCTTCTTATTATCCCTTTCTTCCTTCTCGGGCTGTATTCGCTTGCGGTGTATGCGATGAAAGTGATGACGCATACCACGCTTTCATTTTCGCAGCTTCAGCTTCGATTTACATATTCACTTGTGCCAATAGCTATCGCGTATCACTTCGCGCACTATTTCACGCTTATATTGACCCAAGGACAGGCCTTCATCGCCCAAATGTCCGATCCGTTCAATAAAGGATGGGATATTTTTGGTACTGCAGGGAATCAGGTAAATATCGGCATTATAGGAGCCGACAAGGTATGGCTTATCCAGCTCAGTGCTATCGTGATCGGGCACGTCATCGCGGCGATAGTCGCGCATCGCATTACACTGCGCGTTTTTAGCATCAAACGCGATGTCATCGTGAGCCAACTCCCGCTTATGCTGCTGATGGTTTTCTATACGGCATTTGGGCTCTGGACTTTGGCCCAGCCTTTTGCACGATAAACCGTCATGACAGATTGCGATAATGTTGTATAATTTAATTTTGATGCATCACGTCGTTGAGACGCAGCAATTCAGCAGGGACTTTCTCAAACAATTGTTCGCTCTCGCTGATTCTCTGGAAAATATGCGCGAACTTTCGCTCAAGGGCAAAATACTTGCCTCTCTTTTTTATGAGCCTTCTACGCGCACGCGTTTCAGCTTCGAGAGCGCGATGTACCGGCTGGGTGGCGACGTATTGACCACGGAGAACGGCCCTGAATTTTCCTCGGCGGCAAAAGGGGAGTCTCTCGAAGATGCTATCAAGGTCATCAATTATTACGCCGACGTCATAGTGTTGCGCCATCCGGAGAGTGGCGCTTCGGCCCGCGCCGCCACTGTCTCTCGCGTGCCCATCATCAATGCGGGCGACGGTGCGGGCCAACATCCCACGCAAGCATTGCTCGACATGTACACGATACAGAGGGAGCTCGGGGGCATCGACGGCATTCGCATCGCGTTCGTTGGTGATCTCAAATACGGTCGCGCCGCGCGCTCGCTCGCATATTTGCTCGGCAAATACAAAGACATTCATATTACGTTCGTCTCTGCGCCGGAGCTACGGATCGACGATGACATTAAAATATACCTAAAAAAGCACAAAGCATCATTCGACGAGACGGATGAGCTTGAGAAGTCGATGAGAGAAGTAGACGTGGTGTATCAGACGCGCGTCCAAAAGGAGCGCTTCAAGAGCAAAAGATCGTACGAACTATTCAAAGATCGCTACGTTATCGATCGTAAGCTTGCCGATTCCATGAAAAAGAAAGCGATCATCATTCATCCGCTGCCGCGCGTTGCTGAGATCACACGCGAAGTCGATGATTCGCCGCACGCTGTCTACTTCCGACAAGTCGGCTATGGCCTCCTCGTACGCATGGCGCTGCTGAAAGCAGTGATCGGCAATAAGAAGTGATACACTGGAGCGGTATGTTTCTGGAAAAAATGTGGCATCGCGGGCAGGAGTCGTCGAAGCAGAAGGATGATGTGGAGGCAAAAAAGATCGGCGACATGCTCATGAGCGCGGTCATTGAGCCGGGGCTTCCCTCCGAGCTTATTCCGGAGGTCTCTCACGGATTGCTCGAAATGTCGCGATCTCCCGCATTCCTTGAAGCACGGGAAAAAGCGCAGGAATTATTGGATGTAGGGGAATTCGCCGATGAGGATGCAAAGAAAGAGCTCGCAGAAACGATCTCATTTTTCGACAGCTGGGTGGAGCGTTACAAGGAAATGCTCGACCAACATAATAAAACCGCCCACTAAAAGCGGGCGGTCAGTATTCCGACTTTCGCCCGGACATGCGTCCCCTGCGGGAATATTTCTCTTTATTCTTCTTGTTCTCCACGATCCGCTTGCGATAGCGCGGATCGGCGAGCATGCGCGCCGCTTCCGAGCGCGGCTTTGGCATCGGCACCACGATCCTCATCACCGTCTCCTTTTCTGAGTTGTTGTGAAAGCGAGGCTTTCACAAGTAAAACACTCGAATATGGAGGCGTCAAGTTACGTAAATGAAGCGGCGATGGCGATATAGCAGGCACCGATGGCAAAGCCGACGAGTACGTCGGTCGTGTGATGCACGCGCAGGTACACGCGGCTGAAGCCGACAAGAGCGACAATGGTAGAAAGTGCAGCGACCGTCAGCCACGCGACCGGCTCTCTTGGCGCAAGCGAGATGAGTATATATGAAAGATATCCGTAGAGTACAAAAGAGCCGGCTGAGTGTCCGCTTGGGAGCGAGTGTCCGCTCTGCACGATGAGAGGACCGACCGGCCTAATACGCTTGAAGGTGCGTTTCAAAATTTCGCAGGTCAGTATTGTGCTGCCGAGCGAAACGCAGATCGCGAGTGCGAATTCATAAAATCCGACTGCGGCGAGGAGGGCGGCGCTGACACATGCGACCGTCGTCAGCACATAGAGCCCGCCGAGGTGCGTGATGCGCGTAAAAAAGCGCGTCATGGCGGGGGTATGAGGCATGAGAGAGCCGGCTATTGCTTGATCGAGCGCCTGAAAAAGCGAGAACATTTCAATATCATATTGTGTATACTGCATATATGAAAGCGCTTATACGCATCTTTATATCGTGGCTTCCTCTCGGCATAGCCATTACGGGCCTGTGCCTGATTGTCTATATATCTGCGCAGCAAGGCTACCGGCAGTCATTCAACGACCCGCAGGTACAGCTCGCGGAGGATGCGGTCGCGTTCCTCAAGCAGGGTGTGCAAGTGGGCTCGCTCGTGGGGGACAGGACAGTTGATATTCGCAATAGTGAATCGCCGTTCATCATCGTGTACGACAAAAACGGAACTGTTCTCGGTGGCAATGGTATGTTGGACGGCGCGGCTCCCACACCTCCGCACGGCGTTTTTGAAAATGTCGCATTTTGGCGCTGGGGCCATACGTGGCAGCCCGACAGGGACGTCCGTATCGACGCAGTCGTCATTCCATTCACCTCCCCGAGCGGCACCGGCTACGTGCTCGCCGGTCGTAGCATGCGCGTGATGGAAATGCACGTGGAGAACACCGGTTCAAAAGTATTTCTCGCGTGGTTCCTTCTTCTTGTCGCCACGTTCCTCGCGAAAGGCGTCGCCCGATTTTTCTCTTAACTCGCTAAAAAATCTTCGCTATAGATCACTAACGCAACTTAGTTGCATTAGTGAGAGGGGTCTGATAGTGTGACCACTATGGTGCTTTGGAAAAGCTTGACGGACCCGGAGTGGGAGAAAAGGCGCTTGGCAGCCTTACGAAAAATCCATAGGCCCGTTCAAAAGACACACAGGCAGGTCGGAAAACCGCGCGCGGATCAGCGGCGGGCGACCGAAATACAGGTATTTTATAGAGGCGCGGACCGGAAGGAACTTCAAACGATCCTGCGTGATCACGGATTTCGGTCTACGGAAGGCCGACTTGCAATGTTGTCTGTTCTGAGATCAAGTCATGGGCCTCTTTCGGTACCTACTGTAGCTGTGAAATGCGGGGCACGACTGGATCGCGTCAATGTCTACCGAGCGCTTGAAGCACTGGCAAATGCAGCTATTTTGAATCGTACCGACTTACGTCAAGGCGGGGCGCATTATGAATTCAATGACCACCACCATCATCACCTTACCTGTACCGATTGCGGCACCGTAAAAGATGTCGAAGCATGCGAATTCAACAAAGTTGCAACGGCTGCGTTAAGAGAAATTTCAGGTTTCGCCAAGGTCAACAGCCATTCATTTGAGCTTTTTGGCACTTGTACCACATGCGCCCGCAAATAGTATGATCTTCGCTATCGCAGCCGGAGCATTCCTTGCCACGATGATCGGCGGACTTTTCGCACTTCGGCTCAAGGACAATCTACATCTCATACTCGGATTCAGCGCGGGAGCCGTCATCGGCGTCGCCTTTTTCGATCTCATGCCGGAAGCTCTTCAGATCGTCGGTAAAGATCACGATACCTCCGTGGTCACGACCATCATCGCGATAGGGTTTGCGCTCTATCTCGTGCTCGATCGGATGATCATCCTTCATCGTCACCACGAGCACGCGATAAATGAGCACGAACATGTGGCGCGAGGCATGTGGGGTGCCGGTACGCTTTCGCTGCACAGCTTTCTCGATGGTGTCGGCATCGGGCTTGCGTTCAAGGTCTCGACAGCCATCGGTCTCATCGTCGCAGCGGCGGTCCTGACCCACGACTTTTCCGACGGGATCAATACTGTCAATATGATACTCAAGAACGGGGGGCATTGGCGCAAAGCCGTTCGCTGGCTCGTTATCGATGCGGTTGCGCCGGTGTGCGGCGTATTGATAACGCTCCTTTTTGCCGTTACCGAAGACCAGCTTGGGTATCTGCTCGCATTATTTTCGGGATTCTTCCTCTACATAGGCGCGAGCGATCTCCTTCCAGAAAGTCATCATACGCATCCCAAACGATGGACCACGATAGCTACCGTGATAGGAATGTTTGTCATCTATCTTGCCATCTCCTTCGCGGGCCTTTAGGAGGGGGTATATAGTGAGACCATGCGTTGGTTTACTTTCGTGGATATTTTTCCAAAATGCAACAAAGTTGCATTAATGGGAATTGTACTTTTGCTAATTTCTTGCGCAGCTCCAGTGCATGGTCAAGAACTTAGGACTGACATGGTCGTGACGATGAAGGCCAAGGTGCTGCAAGTCCTTTCGCAGGAGCGTCATCTGGTGCCCGGCACGCAGGTAGAAAGCGATTATCAGACCATCAAAGTGCAGGTACAGGATGGGCCCGAGAAGGGGAAAGAGATAATCGTCGAAAATGATTATCTCAACATGAAAGTAGGAGAAGTCTTTTATCTTACCCATACGACTAACGACCTCGATGCCACAGATTTTTATACGGTGTCAGAGCCGTACCGTTTGCCACAGCTTGGTGCGCTCGGCTTACTTTTCATCGGCGTCGTTCTCATATTTGGCGGCAAACAAGGATTGCGAGGTTTGCTTGCTCTGGGGGCGAGTCTCTTTTTTATTCTCTTTTTGCTTCTGCCGGGTATTTTGCACGGCTACCCGCCGGTAGCGGTGTCGATGGGAGTCGCCTCGCTCATCGTGGTCATCGGCTCGTACGTAACACACGGCCTCAATAAGACCACATCGATCGCCGTGCTCGGCATGATAGCCACCATCGCGTTTACCGGAATTTTGGCGTACGGTGCGATACCATTTGCCCACTTGACCGGATTCACCAATGAAGAAACGACCTATCTCAACATCAACACGCACGGACAGATAGATTTTGCCGGCCTTCTCATCGGCGCGATACTCATCGGCACGCTGGGCGTGCTCTACGACGCAGCAATCGGGCAGTCGGTGTCTGTGGAAGAACTTGCGTCTGCCGGCGAGCATCTCTCGCGCATGGAAATATATCATCGTGCCGTGCGCATCGGACGCGAGCACATCGGCGCGCTCGTCAACACGCTCGCCATCGCGTACGTGGGCGCTGCAATGCCGCTCCTCCTGCTCTTTTACGGCTTCCAAGGTGAAAGCCTCTCCATGGCGCTCAATCGCGAACTTTTTGCCACAGAAATAGTTCGCGCAATCATCGGCTCAATTGGCCTCGTGCTCGCCGTGCCGATCACCACATTCATCGCCGTAAGGTTATTAGCAGATCGTTGACAGGTGCGTTTCCTCAGGGCATTATCTCGGCAGCCATAGGAGGCACACATGCCGCTCGTGCGCGGGATAGTCAGCGTTGATGTCGAGACCGATCGCCTTCACGGCCACATACCGTTTGCCATCGCCGCCGTCGTGCGCGATGGAGGGAAGACCATCAAGGAATTCCAAGGGCGGACCCATACGCCGGCGCTCGTGTCGGACTGGGTCAATCAGAACATAGTGCACGTCGTAGAAAATATGCCGCTCACGCACGACACGGTCTTCGAGCTCGAGGAAGATTTCTGGGATTTTTGGGTGCGGAATCGGCAGGGACGCGATTGCATCGCGTATTTCGGAAATCAAGGCGGCGAAGCCGCACTCTTCAACAGGCTCATCTTGAGAAAGTACGAAGAGCGTTGGAATTTGCCACCCTCGCCGCTCCACGAAGTCTGCACGCTCATGCGGGCGCGAGGTTGGGACGACATCCACCATATCGAGAAATATATGGGGGAGCACGATCTCGAGCCAGATTGCTCGGGGCCGCGCCGTTTTCACAACCCGCTCTTCGACGCTCATGCTGCGGCGCTCGTGTGGGAACATCTGATGAGCTAATTATTTGAGGCGCTACCGAGTGGTAGCGCCTCTTTCAATAATATGGAAAAGTAAAAACCCCCGCAGAGTTCTTCTGCAGGGGTCTCGGGTCATAAAACCCTTGTCCGTTTTTTGCGCTAAGCCGTTCTCCATTTAAGGAGCGGCAAAATGGTTCTCCGCGCGGTCGACGACGCCGGAGTCTCGCCACTTCGCCACGACAGAGGGGATTGGTACGGACCACCGCGTGGACCCATCCGCAACTGTAAAGTACGGTAGCATACACAAATTACTTGTCAAGTCTTCAAAGGGAGTCCTAAAATTGATAGTCTTAGATGAATGTCGGATGAAGTTCCGAAACCTATAGTCGGGGTCGACCATGCCCGCAGTTTTTGGGTCAATACCATGCGCTCCAACGCACGGACGCGCATGTTCATTCTCGCGCTCGTGGTTCTTGTGTGGTGTTTCATCGGCCGCGTTTCGTACCTCGCCGTTCATCCTTCGTATTTCGTCGTGGAACAAGTCGCCGCTGCAGTGGATGCGCAGGAGTGATATACCACCTCACCAAACGGTTTGACGTGGTGGTATAGTAGAGCACATGTCGGAGGCGGATATTCGCTCGGAAAGACTGAAGAAACTCGACCTTTTGAAGGCTGCGGGAATGGATGCGTATCCCGCGAGCACGGAACGAGACACTTCAATCGCGGATTTTTTTGCAGATTTTGGGGAGGGTAAAAATGGCGTCCTGGCGGGGCGCGTGATGTCATTACGTGGCCAAGGCGGAATAATGTTCGCCGACCTCTTCGATGGAGCCCGTGGTCAAGTGGTTTTGCAGCAGTCTGAGATGAGCGCATCTGCGTTCGACCTTTTTTCCCAAGCGGTAGATATCGGTGATTTTATCGAGGTCACAGGTGCCGCGTTCAAAACGCAACGCGGAAAGGAATCGCTGAAGGTGAAGGAATGGAAAATGCTCGCCAAGTCGCTTTTGCCCATTCCATCTGAACACTTCGGGGTCAAAGACGAAGAACTGCGATTGCGCGAGCGATATCTCGAAATACTCCTCAACGCTGATACGCGGGCGATGTTCGAGCGTCGCGCCAAATTTTGGCAGGCGGCGCGCGAATTCTATCTTTCGCGTGGATTTCTGGAAGTGGAAACGCCGGTGCTCGAATCATCACCCGGCGGAGCCGACGCGCGACCCTTTGTAACACATCACCATGCGCTCGATATTGATGTGTATCTACGCATTTCCGCCGGCGAGTTGTGGCAAAAGGAGCTTCTTGTCGCCGGCTATCCAAAGGTATTTGAAATAGGGCGCATTTTTCGCAACGAAGGCCAGTCGCGCGAGCATTTGCAGGATTACACACAGCTCGAGAGTTACGAAGCTTTTAGCGACCTCAAAAAAGGCGGCGACTTCGTCAAAGACCTGTATCGTCATCTCGCCAAAGAAGTTTACGGCAAATACACCTTTGAGATCAATGGGCACACGGTGGACCTTGCCGAAGAGTGGGGAGTTATCGATTTTTGCAAAATAATCCAAGAGAAGTTCGGTATCGACCCGATCGCCTGCTCCGAAGACGAAGCTATTCAGGCCGTGCGCGACGCGCAGATTCAGGTAGGGGAAAAACTCAACAAAGCCCGCGCCGTCGACCACCTTTGGAAATCCGTGCGCAAAACCATCGCCGGCCCCGCGTTCTTGGTCGGCATTCCGGTATTTCTCGAGCCGCTCGCTAAGCGCTTCGTGCAAAAGCCCGAGACGGTGGAGCGCCTGCAGGTCATCATCGCCGGTAGCGAAATGGGAAAGGGCTTTAGCGAGCTCAATGACCCGCTCGACCAGCGTGCGCGATTCGAAGAGCAGCAGCGCCTGCGCGACGCCGGCGACGACGAAGCCCAGAGGCTCGACGAAAACTACATTCGCGCGATGGAGTACGGCATGCCGCCAGCCTTTGGCTTCGGCGTCTCCGAACGCCTCTTCGCTTTCCTTGAGAACAAACCTGCGCACGAGACGCAATTGTTTCCGCTTTTACGTCCTCGAAATTAAGGTATAATTGCGAAAGACTCAAAACTTCGGAGGAAATCGCGTGAATAAGGTTACCGTCGCACGAGTCATTGTTTGGTTTTTTGCGGTTGCCTTTCTCGGGGCCATGATCGTTTCGGGTCCCTATGTCATTCCGGAACACCCGGCACCTCATGCTCCCGGTGACCTCCCGGGCCCTCGCTGCCCGTGTTAATAGCAGATCGATCCGAGCCGCGGCAGAAATGCCGCGGCTATTTTTATACGTCTCCGAACGCCTTCGCCTTCCTTGAGAACAAACCTGCGCACGAGACGCAATTGTTTCCGCTCTTGCGACCCAAGCAATAATGTTGTATTGTACGTTCCGGCAACAAACGGAGGAACGCCATGGGTTCTCGGGAAGCGCTGGACGCGGAATTGGCAAAAGTAAAATTGCCGCCATCGAAGGAGCTGATCGGTCGCGTAGTTACGATCACGATCCCTGATGGTGGGGGCATCATCGAGTCCCCGACTATTATCGTGGGCAAGGTCCGGCGGATAGATCACTCGGTGATGTTTACGGACATCTACCTCGATGGACCAACGGCAACTGAAACATACGATTTTCTGAGGTTGTCAGTACATGACTCACTGTCCGCAGTCTTCATTGATTGGCCGCACGAGGAGCATGGTCGCCAGGTCAAGCACTTTCCGGCAGAACTTTCTTTTGACTAGCTTTCTATGCCGCGGCGAGCAATACGCCGCGGCATCACTTTTTACTGCTGTCTGCGGCCGAAGGGCTGGTTCATTCCGGCAGGACGGATCTGTATCATTTGTGCCGTGATTGAGCCGTCGCTATTTGCCGAACCATTGACGACGACATTTTCTCCGACTTTGAGATCAGTGTCCGCGCCGGTCACTGTTTTCCCGATCTCCGTGGTCGTATTGTAGAGCACGATCTTGGAGCCGGTCGCGCTTCCGTTCGTTGAAGAAGCATTTGGACCGCCCATGAGCTGCACAGTTATGGATGTCGCATCTTTGGCCACTATCGTGCCGAATGCCGCACCTGCGCCGCCGAAGCGACCTCCGCCGCCGTTTCTCGTAAAAATTCGCTGACCCGATTGCGGGCCGCTCTGCGCGCCGGCGTTTTTTGTCCCCGCAAAATAACCTCCGCCTCCCGCAACGAGCGCGACCACGATAAGCGCACCGATAAATTTACTGTCCATATTCTATTCAACTATCTAGTAAGCCCCAACCACCCCATCCCATCGCTCACTCATAACGAAGTGCTTCGATGGGATTCATTTGGGAGGCCTTGCGCGCGGGGTAGTAGCCGAAGATGATGCCGGTAGCAGCGGAAACGCCGAATGCGAGGAGCACTGATGAGAGCGAGACGCTCGTTTTCACCGTGCCTGTCAGATTGATGCCGTATGAAATAAGCCAGCCGAGCGCGATGCCAATGACGCCGCCGATAAGTGTGAACGCTATCGCTTCGGCGAGGAATTGCGTGCTTATGTCTTTATTTTTTGCGCCTATCGCTTTGCGCAGCCCGATCTCTTTGGTGCGTTCGGTCACGGTCGTCAGCATCATGTTCATAATGCCTATCCCGCCGACGAGAAGCGAAATACCGCCGATAGCCGCGAGCAGATAGGTAAGCGTGGCCGTGACTCCGGACGCTGTCGCGAGGATGTCGTTTTGATTGAGCACAGTGAAGTCTGCTTGCGTCGGATCGGATATCTTGTGGCGTGTGAGGAGAAGCGTCGTAATGTCGGATTGTACTTGCGTCATTTCGCCGGTGTTTTGCGCCTGTATGGCGATGGTGGAGAGATACTGATCGCCCGACATGTAGCGCTGCGCGCTGGTGACGGGGATAAAGATGACGTCGTCCTGATTGCCAAAACCGGTGCCACCTTTGGATTTCGTGATCCCGATAACTTTGAATTCGAGACCGTTGATGCGGATGCTCTGGCCTACGGCTTCCGCGCCGACGCCAAAAAGGTCGTCACGCGTCGTCGGCCCGAGCACCGCTACCTTGGCGGCGGAAGCGGTGTGCTGATCGGTGATGAACGAACCTTCGTCTATATCCATATTGCGTACACGCGTATACGCGCTCGTTACGCCGGTGACGCTCGTATTGGTATTCGTCCCTTTTGCGGTGATCTGGTAGCGGCCGTTCACTTCGGGATCGATGGCGGCGATATTTGCGACTTGCTGCACGATAGCTTCTTCGTCGGCCTGCGTGAGCGTCTTTGCACCGCCACGACCGCCGAATGCGCCAAAGCCCGGCCCACCGCGCGATTGCCCCGGCATGACCATGATGAGATTCGAGCCGAGGGATTCTATGCTCGATGAAATGGTGTTGGATGCCCCCGTGCCGATGGATACCATCGCGATGACCGACGCGATGCCGATGACGATGCCGAGGATGGTCAAACTCGACCGCGTCTTGTTGGCCGATAGCGACGTATATGTTTCCCGTAAAATATCGACAGTTCTCATATTTTGTATTCTTGTTGTGCAAGCTTAGCTTTCACAACTATTAAATGTGGTCTAATGTTGTGCTTCATGGTGCGCGTGGCGGCGGGTGTGGGCTTTTGAATCAGCTGTAATGAGTCCGTCGCGGATCGTGATGATGCGCGCGGCGTGCTCGGCCACATCTTTCTCATGCGTGATGAGCACGATGGTGCGGCCGCTCTCCTTGTTGAGTTTTTGGAATGTTCCGAGCACGATCTCGCCCGTCTTGGTGTCGAGGTTGCCCGTCGGTTCGTCGGCCAAGATGAGTGACGGATTATTCACGAGAGCACGAGCTATCGCTACGCGCTGGATCTGTCCTCCGGATATCTGATTCGACTTGTGAAAAAAGTGAGTCTCGGTCAGACCGGCAGCGTGGAGCGCGCTCGTCGCGCGTCGCACCCGCTCATCTTCACTGACGCCCGCATACACGAGTGGCAGCATCACATTGCGCAGTACCGTGGCGCGCGGCAGGAGATTGAACGCCTGAAAAACAAATCCCACCTTGTCTTTGCGGATCTCCGCCAGCGCATCGTCATCGAGCGTTGAAATATCTTTTCCGTCGAGATGATACGTGCCCGATGTAGGCGTATCGAGGCAGCCGAGGATATGCATGAGCGTAGATTTGCCGGAGCCGCTTGGTCCCATGATGGCGACGAACTCGCCGTCTTCTATCGTGAATGACACGCCTGCGAGCGCCTGGAAGGCCGTTTCGCCCGACCCGTATGTTTTGGTGATGTCTTTGACTTCTATCATATGCGCGCGCCACTCCCAGAATTATCCTCCGCGGCCGAAGAAGACTCCTCCGCCCTCCGCCCCCGGTCCGCGTGCGCCGCCGGTCGTGCGCGTGGTAGTCGTCTTCGCTGCTGCAGCACTCGCTGTCCCTGATATCGTACGCGCGACGACTTGCTGACCTTCGGACAATCCCGAAATTATTTCCACATTTGTGTCATCGGAAATACCGGTTTGGACATTCATGGGCGACGGCGCACTCTTCCAAACGACGCCCTGTGCGCCCGCAGCCGTTACGGCAGCATCCGGCAAAGGCGGATCAAAGACCTGCACCGTGCTTGCGTTGTTCATCGTCTTGACCGCGCTCGTGGGCACCATCAGAACGTCTTGCTTTACATCAGTCTGTATCGTCGCGTTCACGGTCATGCCCGGTTTGACGCGCGGATCGTTCGCGGCAAAAGCGATCTTGATCGTGTAGCTGACGACGCCCTGCGATACCGCGCCGATAGGATTGATATCCGCGACAGTGCCGGCGATAGAGAGGTCTTCTATCGCGTCGAACGTAAGCGTCGCTTTTTGGCCGACCTTCACTTTCGCGGCGTCGACTTCATTGAGCGAGAGCTGCGCTATTTGTTGTGTGCCCACAATAGTGGCGATGGTCGTGCCGCCCGAAACTGAATCGCCCTTGTGTGCGGTTATATTGCCGATGATGCCTGCGAAGGGCGCGCGCACCGTGTAATCTGCGAGAGCATCCTTGGCATCCTGCAGCGCGTTTTGTCGCTGCGTCACGGAGAGCTGCGAAGATTGCACGTCGAGTGCATCTGCACCGGAGATGGTTTTATCAAGCGACTGCGCCGATTCAGTGACCTTTTGTTTATCCGTCGCAATGGCGCTGACCGATGAGGAGAGCGAGGTCAGGCTCGAATTGACCGTTGAAGTGTAGCCGTTGAGAGAGGTCAGTTGCGTCGTAGAAGTATTTGCCGGCGTCAGAGTGTGCTGCGTCAGCGTGTCTTGGTAGAGCTGAATGAGGTTGGTCGTATCTTTTACTGCGTCGGATATCTGCTGCGTCATTTCGTACGTGCTCTTGAGCAGCGACTCTATCGAATCGGTGCTCGCCGTGCGGCTCGTCGTCTTGTACGTGGCAAACGCCTTGTCGTACGCCGCTTTCGCTGCCAAGTACTTGGTGTTGGCATCATCGCGATACTGCTGCGCCAGCGCGAGGGTCGCATATTGGGCGATGGCATTTTGATAAAAATCAATATTCTGCTGATTGGAACCGCCGAGCGTGCGGTCGTATGAAAAGAGCACGGAATTGAGTCCTGTCATGACGGTCGGAAGATCCAAAAATGTGTTGGAAATATCATTGAACGCCGTTTCGTAGGCGTTATCGAGATCGATCTTGGCGTTGTCGGAGGCGTTTTGCGCTTGCGTGAGCGTGAGCCGGTCGGCTGGTTGTTGCAACTTTTGCAGCGATATCTGCGCGCTTTCGAGGCTCGCCTGCGCGTCGCGAACAGCCTTTTGCGCGTCTTTGGCATCGAGATAGCCGAGCGCTTGTCCTGCTTCCACCGTAGAGCCATCTTTTACCACTATTGAAATCAGGTCACCGGAAGCTTTGGGATGGATGTCGACGCGATTCTCGGAGGACACCTGTCCACTGCCGGAGACCGTGGCGATGATGGTACCGCGCGAGACAGTGGTCAGTACGTAGTGCGTTTCGCCGGAGGTATTCGTCAGACGCTTGTACTCCCAATATCCGCCGCCGATTATTGCTATGGCCAGGATCACACTAAGCACTTTGTGCGCGCCGATATACCGGGCAATGGTACGAAAAATAGGCATGATATTTATTGTTGCGGAAATGGCATGGAATCCGGCACGATCTGAACAAGGTGCGCAGAGATATCACCATTATAATCCGGCGCGCCGAGCACTATTACACGAGCGCCTTTTTTGAGCGCGCTCGTGCTCGCATCTCCGTCGAATGAACGGACGACCGTCGTATCCGATATGAGAACTGTCTGGACAGAACCATCGCGACCCTGCAATTTGAAAGATGTCTTAGTGACTGAATTAATGACGCCCACAGCGCCGTGCCCGTCCTCTATAAATCCGTGTGGCATTCGCGCGATGAAAAAGCCTCCGGGTCCGCGGCTGACGCCGAATTCGCCGCGTGCATGGCGATGCATACCCACGACGACACCCGCGTGGAAGATGAGGATGGCGATGAGCGCGATGCCGACGCCGAGAATTATCTTGCGGCCGCGATGCGACTGGATAAAGTGTTCAATTTTTTCCATACGGTAGTCAAGCGAATCGCGGATTAATAACTACACGAAGGTGTCGGAATGAGCGCCACAGCGACCAGCAAAAAGCGAGCGCAGCGGCAACGAACGCGAGGATCGCGAGGGAGGGAAGCGATTCGACAAGCGAGAGGGAGAGATCCTGCCAATACGCGGGAGCCGATAAGGCGAGTGAGAGGTAATCATAAAATCCGGAAATGTAGAGTTCATGCATAGCGTACTGCAGGGATATCCAGAGCGTGGGTGCCGAGAGTGCCATGACGGCGCCGAGCGCCGCGAGGCGAAGCCTCGCGGCGCGCAGGCGTGCATGTGCGATACGAGCGAGAACTCTGTTTGTGAGTTCCCGGGGTGTTTCGGGGTCATGAAACAGCCGTATGCCATGCTCCGTAAACAAGCTCCGTTGGTTTCGGGCTCCTCGGCTCGGAACTGCAGAAGCAGAGCCTTTGCAGTTCTCTCGCTCTACGTCGCCCGTCATACTCATATATACGGACGCGATGTCATTTTGGGTGCACGAGCTTTTTCAGTGCTTCTAGGGCACGTCGGTAGCGGCTCTTTATGGTATTGCGCGATTCGCCGCGGATCTCGGCTATCTCCTCAAATGAAAAGTCATTGCCGTTGTAGAGAAGCAGAAGCTCTCTCTGAAGCGCAGATAGTTGACCGAGCGCTTTCTCGAGAGCAGCTTGATCTTCTTTGCTCGCGGCGATCTCATCGGGAAGCGGCGCATCATCATGCACGGTGAGTGCAAGCGGCTCGTCTCCATAATCGAGCGAAATATCCGCTTTCGCACGCCGCAAATGATCTATGGCCGTGTTGCGAACGATACGCATAAGCCACGTCTTGAACCGTGCCTTTTTTGCATCGAAATTCTTGAGCGACTTCCACGCTTTCAAAAAACTCTCCTGCACGATCTCTTCAGCATCACTTGGCTCGCCGGTGAGTCGGAGTGCAAAGGCATGCGTCGCACGTATGTGCCGCGCCACTATTTCCGACAACGCGTCATCGTTGCCGGAGAGGTATTCTTCGATAAGCCCCTCATCTTCATGAGCTTGAGACATTGATATGAGGATTATACGAGCTGGGCGATTTGATACAATCAATCGATGCAAAAGACGGCGGTATTTGGAGGTGGATGTTTCTGGTGCACAGAGGCGGTTTTTCAGATGCTGAAGGGTGTGTCGAAAGTGGAATCCGGCTATGCCGGCGGCAAAATGGAAAATCCTTCGTATGAGCAGGTGAGTGCGGGCTCGACCGGTCACGCTGAAGTCATCCGCGTCACCTATGATCCGGCTATTATCACATTTCAAGATCTCCTCACGGTCTTTTTCGGCTCGCACGACCCGACCACGCCTAATCGGCAGGGGAATGATATGGGTGAACAATATCGTTCCGTCATTTTGTATGGAACGGATGAGGAGAAAGCGACCGCCGAAAAAATCATAAAAGAAGTTGACGAGTCTCTCAAAGACGGCACGCGCGTGGTCACGCAGGTCATTCAATTGGGAAAATTCTATCCCGCCGAGGAATATCACAAGAATTATTACCAAGAAAACAAAAGCGCGCCGTACTGTCAGCTCATTATCGAACCCAAACTCGAAAAAGTACGCAAGCGATTTGCCGAACTGGTGCAGCAGTGACGCATTTGACGAAATGTATATAACGTGGTATGAATACTTCAGCAATAGCAACGGGAGAGCCCCATGGCCAAGCTTCAGTTCAACTACGAATTGACCCGCGAAGAAGTCCTTGAGCGCATCATCGAGCTCGCCGAGGCGGGCGTTGGCTCAGGATTTCTGTGTCTCGCACGAGTCGGTCTCGCACTTTCGCTCACCGAGCAGCAGATGAGCATCGTGAGGACTCTCGTCGACGATGTTCAGTTGCGCCACGTGCGAGGCGACGCATCAATGTTGAGGTACAGGCTCCGCGATCTCACGGAGACCCAAAAGTTCTTCTTCGAGCTTATCGAAGAAATGCCGCAAGACAGCGAGTATGCGAGCCACAAGTCGGTCGGCGGTCGCCTCCACGCGGAGGATTCGCTGTACCGTTTTGTCACGGGCCTCTTCAAGTCGAGGGGCATCGAGTCCACTCGCGTTCCTTGCCTTGCAGCTCCCTGTTTTCAGGGTTGATGAAGCACTAAGAGAGCCCCGCACGCTATCAGCGTCGGGGCTCTTTCTATGCGCTACTTGTGCATGTTGATCTTCACGTTCTTCAGAGGCAAACCTTCCTGCGGAACGATCCACACGGTCTGTTCTGCTCCCTTGGTCTCCACGACCAGCCGCAACGCGAGCTGGCCGGTGAGGATGACGTTGATAACGTTATCCTTCGCTGTTCCCGAAACGGTTCCGCTGAGATTCAGGCTCATCTCCTGCCATGAACCGCTGACAGTCTCCTTCTCCAGATGCACCGAAGAATACGCGTCTATCTTGTAGCTTTCGCTCGCGCAGACCAGATGCAAGTTCATGTCCGTGCTTTTGGGCACGCTATAGGCGATCTGACATCGGATCTTTTCGCCGGTACCGTTGGTGTAATTGATCCGGCCCGCCCCCAGCCACTGTCCCGCCAAACCATCGAATGGTCCGGCGGCATGTGATGCGAGAGGAGTCAGCAGAAATAGGCCGGCGCACAAAATCGCAGTTTTCAGCATCGTTTTCATCGGTAACCTCCGTTGCTCTCCGTAAACTATATCAGCTCCGTGAATGCAGTTGTTCCCGGCGGTGCGTTGACTGTTGTGCCACAGGCGCTACCGTGAGCAGTGGAATAGAAAGGAGTTTGCAATGAGCGACGATGAAACTGAAGTGTTCGATTTTGATACGATAGTCGAGCGGATAGTCATACTCGAGAATGCGAATATCGGCTGCGATCCGAAATGCAGTTGTCGCGCGCTGCTCGCGCTCACCTTGAGCGATGAGCAGGCAAAGATCGCCAAAGCTTTGGCGCGCAGGGTCGCTGATGCGAACCATTCAGGCGGAGAGCAGGCGCTGCAGGAGCTCTTGATGGACGCCACTGATTTTCAGGACGCGCTTCTGCAAAAGCTCATCGTGACCAAGATCAACTATTCCGGTCCGCTCCAAAAGGGCGGGCATGCGGGCGCGCAGGTAGCCATCAATGCGATAGCCGAAGGTCTCCGGCTCGGCGCACTCGATGGCGACGAGCTCGTCTTCGTCCTTAGCCAATTCGTGAGAGATCAGACCGACGCGATAGACGAAGCGCTAGAGGGCGAACCGGATGATGACATGCCGGATGATACGGAAGATACCGACGGAGATGACGATCCGCCGGTTCGGCCGAAGCGAACGCTCAACTGAATCTCGAAGCGCGGCGATGTGGTCGCGCTTTTTTTCTTGACATAAATCACGACATGTTGTATTAATGTATTCGGTAATGCAAACAAAGGAGCGACAGATGAAGCAGCTTCAGTTGAATTTCAACCTGACGAGAGAAGAAGTGCTCGAGAGGCTCGTCAAACTTGCCGAGGCGGGAGTGGGGTCGGGACACATATGCCTTGCGCGTGTTGGCCTCGCACTTTCCCTTACAGCGGAGCAAATGGATGTCGTCCTCGAGCTTGCCTTCGAGGCACAACACCGATACGTTTGTGATGGCGCACGCATTCTACGCCGGAGGCTTTCCGACGTCACGGAAACGCAGTCCTTCTTCTTCGACTTGATCGATCAGATGCCGCAGGACATCAACTACGCGCGCCACAAGCGTGCCGGCGGGCGAGACGGCGCAGCTGAATCTCTGCATCGCTTCGTCGAAGCAAAACGCTTTGCTGCCGCGAAAGCGAAAGAATTCGCGGGCGCCCCCCTGCTCGCTTCGTAAGTTCCACAAATCGAAAAGCCGCTCGGATGTACCGAACGGCTTTTTTCTTTACTCGGCAGCGATGCTGCTTGAAAGATCGTTGATCGCCCGTTTTATATTAGCTTGTGCCTGCGTTTCGTATCGGTCGCGGAACCACTGATGGTAGTAAATGTGCTCGCGATCGAGGAAGGATCGCAAAATGGCGTTGCGCCCCGTCACATAATCGTTCCACGGGGCAAAACTGTACTCGAACCGTATATCCTCGCCGTTCTTCTTGAACTTTTCCCACGTGTAACCAAGGGATGCTAGGTCTATATCAGCGATCAGCTGATAGTCCGGATTCGTCAAAGCAAACACATGCTTCGTCGGGTAGATCCGCCTTGCAACCCGATGCTGGAATCTCGCCGGAAGCCCAAGCTCTGACATGATCTCGTGAGCAAAGACAATGCTGTCTTCTTCGTTGGTTTTGGAGCGGGGATCGTATATGACATCGTGCAGCCATATCGCCATCTCGACGGCATCCGGCTCCAACGCGAGGTGCCTCACCTCGTCGAATAGCAGGAGGCAATCATCTATATGCGCTTTGTTGTGATAGGCGCGATGTATTTCGGCGTAGCGGGCCATCACCTTTACATATGAAGTGTGCTTTTGCGCATCGGAGATAGTGACGCCGTGCGCGCGCGCGATCCTCTCGAGGAGCGAATACCAGCGCAAACGACTTTCTATTCGGTTCATTGAAGCGTCCTTTCCTAGCTTGCGAAACAGTACAATAAACAGCCAATTCGTCAACGTTTGCTAGAATGATGATATGAAGCGTGCGGAATTCGAAAAATTGGTCGCCGAAGGTTACGAAAAATTACCGCAATGGGTACGGGAGAAGATAAAGAACGTCGCTCTATTAATAGAGGAGTTGCCTTCGGAAGAAGTGCGCAAAGAAGAGGGACTGGAAGACGACGAAACGTTGCTCGGTCTCTATCGCGGCATTCCGCTCTCCGCGCGCGGCGAGTATTACGGCGTTGGCGCGACCTTGCCCGACACCATCACGCTCTACCAATTGCCAATCGAAGAAGCTGCAGAAGAAGACGGAATGGATGTGGCCGATGTCGTCGCCGAAACCATCTGGCACGAATTCGCGCATCATTTCGGGATGGATGAGGGGGAGGTGAGACGGCGAGAGCAGCAGCGGGACAGTTTTTAGAGCACGGAATTTTTCTGCTGAAAAATTCCTCGGATGCTCGGCAGCCGCCTGCGGGGTCTCTAAAAACAGCTCCACTGCTGCTCTCGCCGTGTGGTATAAAGGTGGTTATGGCAGAACTTTCCAAGATCCTCAAAGAGCGTGGGTTTGTGTATCAGCACTCATCGGAAACGCTTGAAGAAATTACGGACGGCGGACAGCGCACCGTATATCTCGGCGTTGATCCGACGGCAGAGTCAATTCACGTGGGCAATTTGGCGGCATATATGCTGTTGAAACATTTCGCGAATGCCGGACACAAGGTCATTCTCATCGTCGGTGGTGGCACGGGCATGATAGGCGACCCGAAGCCGGATATTGAGCGACCGCTGCTCGATGAAGTAACGATAGCGAATCGCGTAGAGAAACTAAAAGAGCAGGCGGGCAAACTTCTCGGGGGAACTGATTTCCATGTTGCCAACAACGCCGATTGGCTTACGCGCCTCGGCCTCCTCGAATTCCTGCGCGATACGGGCAAATACTTTACAGTCAACAACCTCGTCAAAAAAGACGCCATACATGCACGTATGAAAAGCGAAGAGGGAATATCCTTTACCGAATTTTCATACCCGCTCCTGCAGGCCTACGATTTTTGGCATCTCTACAAAGAGTTTGGCTGCGATGTGCAGATAGGAGGCTCCGATCAGTGGGGCAACATCGTTTCCGGCGTGGAATTGATCCGCCGCAAAGAAAATGAGTCGGCATACGGCCTCACACTCCCGATCATTACCGATAAATCCACCGGCAAAAAATTCGGCAAGAGCGAGGGCAATGCCGTCTGGCTCGATCCCGAAATGACGATGCCGTATTCCTTCTACCAATTCTGGTTCAACGTGAACGATGACAATGTGGGCGACTATTTGAAACTTTTCACAATGATGTCGGTCGACGAGATCGGCGCGGCAGTAGAACTTTCCCGACGTAATCCGGGCGAGCGGCATGCGCAAAAAATTCTCGCGCGCGAAGTGACGCTGCTCGTGCATGGTGAGCGCACGGCGAAGAGCGCTGAGCAGATCTCCGAAACGCTTTTCGGCGATCGGACGCTCAAAGAACTTTCCAAAGACGCAGTAGAGCAGCTTCAGCGTGAGGCCCCTTCATCCGAGGTACACGATGGTGAAAGTATAGTAGATGTCCTCGTGCGCTCAGGGCTCGCGAGCTCGAAGCGGGAAGCGCGTCAGCTTCTTTCAAGTAAGGCAGTTATGCTCAACAGCGAGTCAATTAGCGAGCCAGAGCGTACGTTGTCGCAGAGTGATTTTTCGTATGATATCGCGCTCCTTAGAAAAGGCGCGCGTGGAGTTTGTGTATTGAAACTAATATAAAAAGAAAAGCACCACGTTCTCGGAACGCAGTGCTCTAACGTCTCGCCACACCATTCTGCCGAGGATGCAGGCGAGAGAGCGATGCTGCTGCCACAATACACCATTCTCATTCACTTGTCAATCTGTTAGTATAGCCCGATGGCGAAGTTCAAGATCAAATCCGACTACAAGCCCGACGGCGATCAGCCGAAGGCAATAGAGGCGCTCTATAATGGCTTAAAAGCTGGCAAAAAGGACCAGACGCTCCTTGGCGTGACCGGCTCGGGCAAGACCTTCACGGTGGCCAACATCATAGAAAAGACGCAGAGGCCGACGCTCGTCGTCGCGCACAACAAAACGCTCGCTGCGCAGCTCGCCTCAGAGTATCGTGAATTTTTTCCCGACAATGCCGTGCATTATTTTGTTTCGTATTACGACTACTACCAACCGGAGGCGTACGTGCCTGTTACTGATACCTACATCGAGAAAGAAGCGCAGATAAATGAAGACATCGAACGTTTACGTCATGCATGTACGCAGGCTTTGCTTACACGCAAAGATGTGATAGTGGTGGCTTCGGTCTCCTGCATCTACGGCCTCGGGAGTCCGGTCGAATATGAAAAAGTGAATTTGAAACTCTCGAAGGACGAGCGGATGACTCGCGCTACACTGACCCGAAAACTCATTTCGATCTATTTTGAGCGCGTGACCGGCGACCTGAAGCCCGGCACATTTCGCGCGCTCGGCGCGGCCGTAGAGATCATGCCGGCGAGCGAGCGCGTCGTCTATCGCGTCGACCTGACCGGTGGCAAAATTTCCAAAATTGAAGAGATCGACGCAATGACCCGCGCGATCTCCGCAAAGCACGATGCGATATTCATTTTTCCCGCGAGACAATACGTGACACCCAAAGATGTGCTCGAGGCCGCGCTCGCCGATATCGAGCAGGAGCTTGCGGATAGGCTAAAAGTGTTGAACGCCGCAGGCAAAATCCTCGAAGCAGAGCGTCTCAAGCGCCGCACGCGACAGGATATCGCGATGATACGCGAGTTCGGATTTTGTAACGGCATTGAGAATTATTCGCGACATTTCGACAGGCGAAAGCCCGGCGAGCCGCCCTATACGTTGCTCTCATACTTCCCCAAGGATTTTCTCCTCATTATCGATGAATCGCACGTAACGGTGCCGCAAATAGGCGCAATGTACGCGGGCGATCGTTCACGCAAAGAGACACTCGTCGAGCACGGTTTCCGTCTCCCAAGTGCGGTGGACAACAGGCCGCTCACATTTGCAGAATTTCAAGAACGCATCGGTCAGACGCTCTATACTTCGGCGACGCCCTCAAAATTTGAACTGGAACGCAGTGGCATGCCTGTAGAGCAGGTCATCCGTCCCACAGGTCTTGTCGATCCCGAGATAATCGTCCGACCCATAGTTTCAGCCACTGTTGTGAAAGCTAAGCTTGCACAACAAGAAAATGTTACGGACGAAAGTCAATATCAGGGGCAGGTTAAAGATTTCATTGCCGAGGCGGAGGCGGTAACCAAGCGCGGTGCGCGTTCGATGGTTACGGTACTTACGAAGAAAATGGCCGAGGATCTCACGCAATTCCTCACGGAGAGGGGTATCAAGGCGCGCTACGTGCACAGCGATGTACTTACCATTGAGCGCATTGAGATATTAAGGGATTTTCGCAAGGGTATTTTCGACGTGCTCGTCGGCGTCAACCTCCTGCGCGAAGGACTCGACCTTCCCGAAGTAGAACTGGTCGGAATTCTCGACGCCGACAAAGAAGGATTTCTGCGCAGCGAAACATCGCTTATTCAGACCATTGGCCGCGCCGCGCGCAACGTGCACGGCCGCGTACTTCTGTACGCTGATCAGATGACTGGCTCGATGGAGCGCGCGATAGGTGAGACCAACCGCCGCCGCGAGAAACAAATGGCTTACAACAAAGCCCACAACATCACTCCGAAGACGATACAAAAGAAGATACACGACATCACTGCGGACATCGAGAGATCGCGTAAGCGCGCTGTATCCGAGCTTGCACAGATGGACGCATCAGCATTCGGTGGCGATATGACGAAATTGATCCGCGAGAAGCGCCGGCAGATGCATGAAGCGGCCGACGGTCTCGACTTCGAGACAGCGGCATTAATTCGAGACGAAATTACGGCTTTGGAAAAGGAGGTTAGAATGAAAGCATGATATTTCTGGAGCAGCCTGCAGATTTCAAGCCGCGAATTGAGGCGGCAAGTTGTTTTGTGGAGCATAACGGCAAATTTTTGCTGCTTCGGCGCTCAGCTAAATCCTATGAAGCAAATAGATGGGCTATTCCGGCCGGTAAATTGGAGCACGCTGAAGACTCTCGCGTAGCGATCATAAGAGAATTGCGAGAAGAATCCGGCATTGTCGTTCATATGTCGAAATTACATTTTTTTAAAACCATATTTCTGCGCTATCCCGATAGGGACGTTGTCTTTCATATTTACTACTATTATTGCGATGAGTCGCCGGAGGTGACGCTTTCCGAAGAACACGTTGCCTACACTTGGGTCACCCCGCAGGGCGCACTACTGATGTCGGATCTGATGATAGATCTAGACGGCTGCATCAAGCTTTTTTATCGCATATGAGCATTTCGGTAAGGGAGAATGTGCCGCTCGCGCCAATGACGACGTTTCAGATCGGTGGCAACGCGCGCTATTTTGTATCCGTAAAGACTGAGGATGAAATACGGGAAGCCGTCGGCTGGGCGCACGAGAACAGCATAAGACCCATTATCCTCGCGGGCGGGAGCAATGTCCTCATACCCGATGAAGGGCTCGACGCACTCCTCATCCATATCGAGAGTGCCGACAATTCTTTTGCCGGCAACGAATTGGCTGCGGATGCGGGATGCGATCTCTCGCAGCTCATTTCGAAAGCTTCCGAACGCAATTTAGGCGGCTGGGAAAAATTGTCCGGTATTCCCGGCACGATAGGCGGCGCTGTGCGCGGCAACGCAGGCGCTTTTGGTTCTGAGATCAAGGATTTTGTTACGCTTGTACGCGCTTTTGATATGGCAACGGGGGAGATGCGCGAATTCGAGAACATCGTCTGCGATTTTTCATATCGCCACAGTTTTTTCAAGGACAACCCGAATTGGATAATCACCCGCGTCATTTTGGAATTGCACCAAGTGAAGAGGGGGGACAGCGAGCGCTTGATTACAGAAACGATAGCCGAGCGCGAAAAGAGACATTTGCAGAACGTGCGCGCCGCGGGCTCGTATTTTATGAACCCGACCGCGCCGCAAAATATCGTCGAGATGTTCGAAAAAGAAAAAGGAGTAAAATCCCGCGAAAGCCGCGTCCCCGCCGGCTGGCTTATCGAAAATGCGGGCATGAAGGGTGCGACGGTCGGCGGCGCGATAGCAAGTCTCCAGCATCCCAATTACATCGTCAATCAAGGCAATGCAACGGCACAAGACGTCCGCCAACTAGCCGAGAAAGTGAAGGAGGCTGTGAAATCAAAATTTGGCATTGAACTAAAAGAGGAGGCAGCCGTCTTCTAAAGAAAAAGCCCCGACATGTCGGGGCATGTTGTTCACGTATGTTCGATCTTGTCTGCCCAGGGAATCCTGTGCTCCTCGGGAATCTCATCTTCCGGACGGGAGTTCAACCACATTGAATAAGCGGTTTCTTTGGAGATCTCACGAACGTTCGGGTCGTCAAATTCCCATCCATCTGATGGAGGAAATTTTTTCTTCGCGTTTTCGAGTACCGTGTCGCGAGCGAATTCTGATGAGCTTGCTCCGATAACGTCGCTGGAAAAGATAGCAATATCAGTATTGTTCACTGGGCCGTAGCGAGTCTGCTTCGTGGCGACAAAACAAACTGTGTAGGTGCGGGACATCAACACCCTCCTCTGCTGCCCGATTCATATCACACGTTTATTTCGAGGTCAAACTACGTAAGAAACTGAAAAGGCCCCGCGATGCGGAGCCTCTTTCTTGTTGCAGCGTTCACGCCGCGATGCCGAGAGCCACTGCCTTCGGCAGAACAGGGATGGGACCTTCGGATGAAAACTCCATCACGAAGTATTGCTCATGACCGCGCCATCCTTCCGACTGCGGATACTTTTTTTCCGCATCGCCAACGACCTGGGCCGCTGCGCCATACGGTGTATAGGCGTCAACGACCTTCTTGATCGCCTGGAATTCAAGCTCCGACTTCCGCAACATCAATTCGACACAGTAGTGGCCGCGCATGTCACGCTCCGTCATCTGGGGTGGGAAACTGCTGCAAATACTACCACGTTGCACGCCAATGTCAAGTATCGAGGTTCTTTATGGCCATCAAACGTGATAGGGTGGTCCTACCTAACCCCCATGACCAAAAGGGGGTCAGATTTCGTTGTATGCACAAACAGGAAGACACCTCGACTTCGCTCGGGGCAGGCAAAATCATCATAAAGGGAGCGCGGACCCACAACCTCAAGAACGTGAGTGTGGGGGTGCCGCGCAACAAAATGGTCGTTTTTACGGGGCTTTCCGGTAGCGGAAAGTCGTCTTTGGCTTTTGATACGATATTCGCCGAAGGTCAGCGCAAATATGTGGAATCACTTTCGGCATATGCCCGCCAGTTCTTACGCCAGATGCAGAAGCCCGACGTAGACGAAATTTCCGGCCTCTCACCGGCGATATCCATTGATCAAAAGAGCCGCTCCAACAATCCGCGCTCGACCGTCGCGACGATCACGGAGATCTACGATTACCTCCGCGTGCTTTATGCGCGCATCGGTCATCCGCACTGTCCGCAGTGCGGGCGCGAGGTACGCAAGCTCTCAAATGAAGAGATATTGGAATCAGTTCTCCATATTGTTGACGATGCGCGAAAGCACAAAGGCTCCGACGGCAAACTCACGAAAGGAGTTTCGGATGCGAAGATACGTATTTCATCGCCTCTCGTCGTGGGACGCAAGGGAGAGTATTACCAGCTGCTGTATGATCTCCTGAACAAAGGTTTTGAAAAGGTGATAGTCGATGGGGAGGAGAAATCGCTGCGCGGTCGTATCGAGTTGCAAAAGAATTTCAAGCATTCGATTGACGTGATCGTGGATGAGATATTCGTTTCGGAATTTGCCGACGATGCCAAAGCCGCTCATGAACGAGCGTCCGAAGCGATAGAGCGTGCGCTCGGCGAATCTGAAGGACTCGTGCGCATCACCGATCCCGCAGGGCTCTCAAGAATAGTTTCCGCCAAATTCATGTGCCCGTACGATGGCTTCTCTTTTCCCGAGATCGAACCGCGTCTCTTTTCCTTCAACTCGCCGTACGGCGCATGTCCTGAATGCAAAGGTATCGGCACACGGTACCTCTTTAGCGATGAAGTATGCCTCGTGTGCAATGGCGCGCGCTTGCGACCCGAATCACTCAACGTATTCTTGGGTCACGTAAAAGAGCCGGCGGAACACACAGGCCCTGCGGCGGGCATGAACATCGTGAATATCTCGTCGCTCTCGATACAGGACGCGATGAATTTCTTTTCAAAACTTAAATTGACGAAAAAGGAAGAAGAGATATCGAAAGTCATGATCAAAGAGATCACGAACCGTCTCAAATTCATGCTCGATGTGGGTATCGAATACCTCACGCTTGATAGAAAAGCCAACACGCTCTCCGGCGGCGAGGCACAGCGTATTCGCCTTGCCTCGCAGCTTGGCAGCGGGCTTGTGGGTGCACTCTATGTGCTCGATGAGCCGACCATCGGATTGCACCAGCGCGACAACGACAAACTCATCGAGACGCTCAAGCGCTTGCGCGACTTGGGCAACACGGTATTGGTCGTCGAACACGATGAAGATACGATATTTGCTTCTGATTACATCGTGGATCTCGGGCCGGGGGCGGGGACGCACGGTGGCCAGATAGTTGTCGACGGATGGCTTGAAGACCTGCTCACGGCAAAAAGCAATAAGTCGGGCTCGCGCACGCTCGCGTATTTGCGCGACGAAGAGCGCATCGAGATACCGGAGAAACGTCGTTTCTCGGATAGAGGTCGACTCAAGATACGCGGCGCCTCCAAGTTCAACATCGAGAATCTCAATGTCGACATTCCACTTCAGAAGTTCGTCAATATCACCGGCGTTTCGGGCTCGGGCAAATCCACTTTTCTCTACGAAATACTCCATCGCAATTTGCTCGCACGTTTCGACAAACGATTTCGCAGCGCAAAGATATTCAACGTCAAAGAATTCACCGGCACGGAATATCTCGGCCGCTCCATCCTTATCGATCAGTCGCCGATAGGCCGCACGCCGCGCTCGAATCCCGCCACGTATACCGGCTCGTGGACGCACATCCGCGATCTTTTTGCCATGAGTGAAGAGGCCAAAGCGCGCGGCTGGGGACCCGGCCGATTTTCTTTCAATGTGAAGGGGGGGCGCTGCGAGGCGTGTCAGGGCAACGGCCTTGTGGCTGTGGAAATGCACTTTTTGCCGACGGTCTACGTGACGTGCGACGTATGCAACGGCAAACGCTTTATGAAAGAGACGCTCGAAGTGAAATACAAAAAGAAAAATATCCACGATGTGCTCTCGATGACCGTCGAAGAAGCGTACGCATTCTTTGAGGATATACCGGCCATCTCGGACAGATTGAAAACTTTAATGGATGTGGGTCTCGCATATCTCGAGCTCGGGCAAAGCGCCACCACGCTCAGCGGCGGGGAAGCGCAGCGTGTGAAAATAGCTTCCGAGCTGTACCGCCCGCTCATGACCAAAACGATGTACCTGCTCGATGAGCCGACCGTGGGCTTGCACTACGACGATGTTGCGAAGCTCATCACGATATTGCAAAAATTGGTGGACAGGGGAAACAGCGTGATCGTCATCGAACACAACCTCGATATGTTGAAGTGTGCGGATTACATCATCGACATGGGGCCCGAAGGCGGGGTGGGCGGAGGCAAGATCGTGGCCAAAGGCACGCCGGAGGAAGTATCGCGCACGGACGGCTCACACACGGGTTACTATCTGAAACGAGTTCTCAAAAAAGCAAAACAAAAATGAGGGTCGGTGTCGTCCCTCATTTTTTATAGAGCTTGCACTCCGGTATAATGTTCGCGTTCTCTTTGTTCAGCCTGTCGAGGAGCTGATATTGCTTCTGCTGCCCCAAAGGCGTAAGACGAAAAAAGAGGTCGTGCACGTTGTACTTCGCGTTGGGACCAACGGCCACGAGCCATTTATCGCGCTTGCGCAATCTGCGAGGTTCGACAAGACCTTCGATCGCCATCTGAAAGAGAGTGGCGGCAAAGATCTCATGTGTGATGTACACGTGGACACCGTTCCCACGACGCAGAACATGGACGCGACCGTAGAGCGTCATCGCGGAATACGCACTCTCGTAGTCAGCGACTACGAGTATCTCATCTCGTAGCGTGACATGCATTGTTGGTTTCCTTTCTTCTTCTAATCGTACGGTACTCTCGGCGCGCGTCCAGATGCGCGGGTGCGTTGCGTTCGGTAACGCAAAAGAGTACAATGTATTTTTAGTGTGTCTCAAATTCGGGGAAAAGAAAAATGCGTCTCCAGCCGAACGTGGAGAATGAAAGGATAGCGTATCAGCCGTTCGCAGGCCACTTCTTCGATCCAGCTGTTGTGTTACAGAAGACGCAGGTGATGCTTGTGCGTCGCAGCCGCAACAAACCCACGTCGCTCGCGGCGCTCTTTTGTCTCGCGTATCGGGCGCACAATGGCAGATCGGCGTCGGCTCTCATTATGCGTACATTCGTGCGCGCGGACGTGCGCGATTTCAAGGAGAAGGGGATCCTTCCCTACTACGTGATGAGCACGTATTGGCATGCGGATGCCAAGTTCCGCTAGAGCACGATATATTTTTGCCCCGCCTTCGGCGGGGCCATTCTTTTATCTTGACAATTCATCGAACACTCATACAATATAAGCGGATCTGTACTGCGTCCCATCAAAAAACCTTGGAGGAAACGATGGACATCGAGGTCGCACTGCGTGAGCGCGACAAGGCATCGGTCAATTCGTTGAGAGCTCTCATGTTCAAGAGCAGGCTGGCGGCAGGTGCACACGTTACGACCAGCGACGTCTTTGCCGAATGCTTCTCACGATGGCACAGTGGATGCTTCGCCTGGAATGAACGCAGTGTCTCCAACGACGCAATGCGCTGGAAATCCGGCGGCCAACTTCCGGCCTATGTGAAAGCGTTCATCCACTGAACGCGCGCCCTTGCCCCGACGTCTTTGTCGGGGCAAACTGTTTTTTCACTCTCTCATGCAAAAAGAAGACCTCACAAAATTCAAATTACCCGACGAGCCGGGCGTATATCTCTTTAAAAAAGGGCATAATTTACTTTATATCGGCAAGGCTGCAAGCCTGCGCGATCGTGTGCGTAGCTATTTTTCGAACGACCTGCGGGATGGTCGCGGAGAGCACATCGTGCAAATGGTGCAGGAGGCTAATAGCATTCAGTGGCATTCTACTGACTCCGTGCTCGAGGCACTCATCCTCGAGGCCAACCTCATCAAGCGGCACATGCCGCCATATAACTCCGCATCCAAAGACAACAAAAGCTTCAACTACCTCGTCATTACCAAAGAGGATTTTCCCCGAGTGCTTGTCGTGCGCGGCCGCGACCTCTACCACAACGGCGACACGCCGCAGGCGCGCAACATCTTCGGACCATTTCCGCAGGGGCTCGCGCTGCAGGATGCCGTAAAAATAGTGCGACGGATATTCCCGTTCCGCGATTCCAAATGCGATCCGTGCGGTTCACCTAAGAACAAAATGTGCCGGCCGTGTTTCAATCGTCAGATAGGCTTGTGTCCTGGAGTATGTACAGGGGAGATGAAGCGCGAGGAGTACCTGCAAACGGTAAAAAAGATATGCGAATTATTTTCCGGCAATTTTCACGGACTGAAGCGCCAAATGACCAAAGAAATGAAAGAGTCGGCCAAGGCTGAGCACTTTGAAAAAGCCGAGTCGCTGCGCAGACAGGTATTCGCGCTCGAACACATACGCGATGTATCACTCATAAAGGATGACAGCCGCGTGTCATCGGGAGGCGGTGTCCGCATTGAGGCGTATGACGTGGCGCATACGGCCGGTCAAGAGACGGTCGGCGTGATGACGGTCGTCCATAGCGGCGAGATGATAAAGAACGCATACCGTAAATTCAAAATTCGTACCGCGACCAACGACGATACCGCGGCACTCAAAGAAATTCTCGAGCGTCGACTCGGTCATGCCGAGTGGCCTCTTCCCCGCGTTTTCGTAGTGGACGGCGGCAAGGGACAGATGCGGGCGGCCATGAGCATTACCAAAGCCGCCGGCGTGGCTATTCCGATAGTCGGCGTGGTGAAGAACGAATTCCACAAGCCGGAGCGCCTGATAGGCGACGAGCGTGCGATAGCGGCCTACGAAAAAGACATCCTTTTGGCTAATAGTGAGGCACATCGCTTCGGTATCAGTTATCACCGCGCGCGCCGTGGACGACTCTTGTAATCCGATATACTTAGAATTAATGCAGCCATTCAAGTTTCTCTTGGTATGTGCACTTCTTTTGATCGGTACGTATTTCGGCTATCTCTGGTACCGCTCCAGCACCATACCGCCCTCTATCGGTCTCGGAAATTATGAAGAGATAAAAAAACTTCCGCCAGCGATATGTCATTTTTCATGGAGGAATGACGACAACTCGATAGTCGGCGATATGTATGTCCTCAACGGGCTCACGCGCTTTGATTACACGATCACCGTCCTTGGCAAGCAGACGATGGTACACATGATAGTCAATCAGGAAGATCAGGCCGCAGCGTGGAACGACCGCGATACGCAGGGTTTGAAAGCTTCGTACGAGAAGCTCGCTGCGCAATCAGGACTCAGCTTCGTGCCGCTCGCCATCTGCAAGGTGTGGTGGGTGCCTGATTTCTCGCTCCATATAATCCCCCAAGACGTCACCTTCTACCCCGCACCCTAGCAAACTGCATAAAAGGGCCGGATGCATCGTTGCCCTCCTTGTTCGAACCCTCACCGTACAATAAGTACGGCTCAGGTTCTCTCTCGTCGGCGCCTCGCCTCCGGCCCTTTTCAGCAGTTTGCCATTTGTAACGGTGCTATAATTTTTGCATGATCCGTACCAGTGTCGGGGTGCTCCGTGGCGGAACATCGAGCGAATATACTCTTTCGCTCAAAACGGGTGCCGCAATACTCTCGAATCTTCCCGACGACAAGTACGAAACGCGCGATATTTTTATCGGCAAAGATGGCACGTGGCACTTACGCGGCATTCCCGTCGATCCGGCGCGCGCTCTCTCGCAGGTAGATGTAGTGCTCAGTGGTCTGCATGGTGGCGTCGGTGAAGACGGCACAGTGCAGCGTCTTCTGGAGCGCGCGGGCGTGCCCTACGCGGGCGCGCGGCCCTCGCCTGCGCTCAATTCACTCCACAAGACTCGCGCCCACGAGATCCTGCAAAAAGCCGGCGTGCGTATGCCTGCTGCGATGGGATTTTCGATCAGTGACGAAATGACGACGGGGGAGATGGCACGCACGATCTTCAATACATTTGGTCCACCGTATGTGGTGAAGCCCGCCCAAGAGGGCGCATCAACGGGCATACTCATCGCGTCCACGCCGATAGAATTGCCCGACGCGCTCGCGATCATCTTGGATATGTATGGTGGCGCTCTCGTGGAACAATTCGTCCGCGGCGAACAAGCCACCGTGGGCGTCATAGAAGATTTCCGCGGCGAAGATCTCTACGCGCTGCCACCGGCGCACATTACGCTGCCCGAAGGAGAAAAATTGATGCGCCCCGACCATCATGCGGGTGCCAAGCTCACGTATTCTGTGCCGAGCTCGTTCGACAAATCGCAAAAAGAGATGCTCGCCAATGCGGCGAAAGACGCTCACCGTGCGCTCGGTCTCTCGCACTTCTCCCGTGCCGATTTCATAGTGACACCTCGCGCCGCCTACCTTCTCGAAGTCAACGCCCTCCCCGGTCTCTACCAAGGCGCGGCCTTCCCGCCGATGCTCGAAGCCGTCGGCTCATCAGTGCGCGAATTCCTCGAACACTCCATCAAGCTTGCGCGCGCCGCTTAATACAAGAAAGAAACCATCAAGGCGAGCCATGATGGTTTATTGCGTGCTTAGGATCTATTAGATCTTCGATATCCCAGAGCTATATTAAGCAATCGGGTAAACGCTCGCATTTCGGATGCCGCTGTTTCGGGCGACCACAAGTCGCCCTCGGGGCAATCTCGGGTTACCAACAGGCTATGACTGCGCTCGACGCTCTCATAGGCCGAACGAATGAGTACGTCATTACGATCCATGAGTGCAGTTACGAGTTGCTCCGCCAAACATGAAAGGGTGTCGGCAACGGACTTCCAATCTTCCTGACGCACCTCGCGCCTGATATCCGTTGAAAGCTCCTTAATGTAATCGGACCTCTTGGACATTCTTGTGCTCCTTTGCTGTGCGCAGCATACAGAATCGCCACTTCGCTATCAAGCTCGTCTGAAAATAGAAAGCGGCCCCGAGAATACGGGGCCGTTGAGTTTATTCACTTGTTCGTGCGAACGACGGACTTATCCTGCACGAATCCTGCGTGCACACGAGCCGACCGTCGCCTTGATACGCTTGGCCGAGCGCGACAAGATTATTCATCGTGTCCCACATCTCCTGCGCGCTGTTGCCTACATCGCTCATCACGCGTGACCCATTGGGGAAATGCGCGATGAACTGCGGGATACCATCGACGCCGTGAGCATCGTGAAAAGCTTCGTCATGGCAATAGCGCACCTCGGCCTTGTCGTAGAAGAGTACAAGCTGCGCAAAGGTTGGCCGTATCATCCGGCACGGATGACACCAATCAGCAGAATAGAGGACAAGCATCGGCCGCGTGAGCTGTGCGGGCCACGTCGCGGCGTCGACATCACGAATGTAATTGAGATGTTTGAGCTCTTTCCACTGCGCGATGAGCTCTTCCGGCGCGGGCGATACAGCTTCCATTGCTCCAAAGTATTCTCGTTGGAAGTCTTCCATTCGAAGCAGATCTTCCATTGAGACTCCGAGCGCGGCAGCGATCGTTTGCTTACCCGCCTCGGTCCGCTCATCAAATGTCGGGTCTAATGCAATGCGCTCCAAAATAAAATTCATCACTTTGTCCTCGAGCTCGCATTCATCCGGATGCGTTACGCGTACTGCTTCCATTGCAGCGCGCATTGTTTCGTACATCGAACCGAGCGGGTCCGCCGCGAGGACTTCTTCGAGCGTATTGAATTGCTCTGCCACGTGCTATCTCCTTCGTTACTCTTCGCTAAGAGTAGAGCCCGTACCGTAAAACGCAAGCAAAAAATAAAGGTCCGGAGTGAATTTGGGACCATACACACTAACCCCGAAATATGCAATAATCACGCTCTATAGGGCCAGTAGTTCAGTGGTAGAATGCCTCATTTGCAATGAGGAGGTCCGGGGTCCGATTCCCCGCTGGTCCACAATTTAATAAAGAAAAGCCCCCGCGAGAGTAGCTCGCGGGGGTAAACAGTGAAGATCTCAATGTTCGTCCTTCATCAGACGTTCGTCGACTTGGCCGAAGTGCCTGTTGGTGATCCACATGTACACGCCGTTGAGGAGGCGCATCACGAGGTCCACAAGGTCCTTCAGGATGTCGGAGAGCAGATAGTTGAGAGCACTCCACGGCCAGAACGCGATCCATGTCGTGATCTTCTTCTTGAATCGACGCGGAGCCGGCTTTGTAGTGACAGATAGCTCGCGCGGAACGTAAGGCTGCGAATCGTGCCATTTGCGAACGAGTATCTGCGGAACGCAACCTGCGTTGAGTTCGGCTATCACACTCGCGCGTACGGTGTCACGTTCGGCGGTTGCGACGCCGAGGTCATAGAGCCAATCCTTCTGATTTGAGCCCGTTGCGACATTCTTCCATTCCTTGATGAAGCGCGCGAGAGCCTCGTCGAATTTCTCCTTGTGCTTGCTGTTGAAGCGATTCCACTTGAACACGCTCCAAATTCCGCCGATCGCGAAATATCCGACGAAGGATAGTGACGCGAGGACGGGGTGTTCCCACACTTCCAAGAGGATATTCCACCCCACGAACGCGTAAATGAACACCGCAAGGAAGGCGAGCAACCAGAACGACGCGGTCGTCTTTTCGTTCTCGACGAACGGGAAGATGATAAGCGCGATAGCGCCAATGATCACCCAGCCGATAATTCCGAGACCTGCGACGAATGCCGCGACCACAAGCCACGCTGCAAGAAGACTCTCTAACATCGTCATTTCTCCTCTGTAGACGATTGCCAGCCGCCACCATACGTGGATTCCCACGCAGTGTCAATTGTGCCGACATCGTATCCCACGTACAAAGCTCTAAGTAATTGGATAGTGAACAACGGGAAGAAGGAACACCTTGATGGCTGAACACAAGAAGCCTTTAATAACCATCTGGTCATTACTGCCGTACGTGTGGAAAGGGTTGTGCGTAGCATTCGTGCCGGCGCGGATAGTGCTAAAGCTTGCGAGCAAAGTGCTCATCAGTGCGGGGAGGATCCTTGGCACAGTGCTCTCGCGGCTTTTCACGCCTCTGCGAACACGAACAGCATCCGGCTGGAACATGTCTTCCGGCTGGACGCGCGCGCAGTTCTCGAGGCTTCGCGCTGATATCCGAAGCAATCCTTTCAGGCGGGAATGCGCGTTCCTGTGGCGAAGATTTCTTCTGCGTCACCCGCGTCTGTACGGGATAGCCTCGCAGATTGCCGCGGAATACAGACGCAACAGGGGACTGTATTTTTGGAGCGACATCGCCGCGCTATTGCGGCCACTCGTCCGCTGGATGAAGAGGAGCCCCATCTTCGGCTCGTTCTTCTGCTCGGGGCGATGGGCAATACCCGCCTACACGGGAGGCGCATTTCTTCTGTATTCCATATTCTGGCAAGTACAGATGACGGTGCAGCTCAATACGTGGCGCAAAGACCTCTACGACATTCTCGGCGATATCCCTCATCATACCTTCGACGATTTCAAGAACAGCATGTACGTGTTCTCGTGGATCGTCGCTAAATACGTGGCGCTCGCGGTGGTTACATACTTTATCACGCGCGTATACGCGCTCGGGTGGCGCGCGGCCATCACTGACAGTTTCCTCCGACGGTGGATGAAAGCACGTGGACAGATAGAAGGTGCGAGCCAGCGTATTCAGGAAGATACGCGCGACCTGGCCGAGCTCGTCGAATCGCTCGTGATGCGCGCGGTGCGTGCGTTGATGACCATTATCGCTTTTACGCCCATCCTGCTCATGCTCTCGGAAGCGCTCGTCACGGAAACCATCATCGATCAGATGCCGGGGTCCCTTCTCGGGCTCTCGATCGGATCGTCCGTCATCGGTTTTGGCGTGGCGGTGCTCATCGGACTCAAGCTCTCGAGCCTGCAGTACACCAATCAAAAGGTGGAAGCGGCGTACCGCGACAGAATGGTGCTCCATGAGAGAGGGCTCGCCGCGCTCACGCTCGAGATCGTGCGTGATCTCTTCACGGAAGTGAAGTTCAATTACTTCCGCCTCTACGTGCACTCGAGCACCTACGACCTATGGTCCACGCTCTTCGCGCAGATGATGGTGATCGTGCCGATCCTTCTGTGCGCGACGAGTCTCTTCAAGGGGCTCATCACGCTCGGGATCATGATGCAGATCTTCGACGCATTCGAGCGCGTGACGGACTCGTTCTCGTTCTTTCTCGACAACTGGCTGCCCATCACCAAGCTCTTGAGCGTCAATAAACGCCTCGGGGAATTCAACGAATTTCTCCCGCAGGAAACCTGAAAATGAAAATGCGCCCGATCGGCTTTGCCATCGGGCGTTTTTTAATACGTAAAAAAGAAGCAGCCCGAGATAGGGCTGCTATGCGCTCTTTTTTAGAATAGGCGCTCGCTTTTTCTTTGCTTCACCAACGCATTCGGGGGAGCAAAAGTATCCGACACCTTCCGCGTGAATGGCCCTGCAGCCCGTCTGGTGCTCTTTCTCTTTCGGGAAATCGCCGCCGCAGTGTTCACACGCTTGAGGCGAACCGTTCGCCATGTATCGAGAGCCTTTCTTAACCATGATCCTTCCCCACCAACCAGCATGTCACAGCAGAGGTAATGATCACGGCCGCAGCGCCGAAGGTCAAGAGATAGGTGCCAGCGTAGAGCGATCCGGCAATGACCACTATCGAAAAGACCGAGGCTATTGCCGCAGAGGTCATGATCAGTGCCTCGAACGCGTTCTTCCACGTCAGCGGTTGCAGATCAGCAAGAAACTTTTTCATGGATGTCTCCTCCTTTCCCACTATACACAGGGCGGGGCGTCGCACAATAGAAGATGAATTTTGCCCCGATTTGACGTGATTTTTTTCTTGCTACAATGGCCGGATGGAATACACGCTCGGCTTCATTTTCGACCCCAAGCTGCAGCGTGTTGTTTTGATGGAAAAGCAAAAGCCGGCGTGGCAAAAAGGGAAGCTCAATGGCGTCGGTGGCAAAGTCGAAGAAGGGGAGGCCAATATTACCTGCATGGTGCGAGAGTCGCGCGAAGAGTGCGGCATACACAGCGACGAAGGCGAGTGGATGCAGATAGCCGTCCTCTCCGGTACCGACTGGCGCATGAGCGTCTACGGTCTTGTGTGCAGCGAATTGAAGCAGGTGAGAGGCAACGAACGCGAGGGAGCAGTCGCATGGTACGATGTCGACGATATTCCCGCGCATGCACTTTCAAATGTTCCATGGCTCGTACAAATGGCCAAAGACAAACTCATGAACCGCGCTTTTCACGAAGTGGCGGTGCTTTACCCGTAAAAAAACCGTGAGGCGTCGCCTCACGGTTTTTAAGTTCAAATGCCGAGGACGGGCGTGCCATCATTTTGAAGATACAGCCGCGGATGTTCCTTGCCACAGAGCGAGGCTTCAGCCACCTTGCCCTTGCGGGTCAGGTATTTGTACGGCTCGTGCAATGCGAGCGCGACCAGTTCGGAGGCGGTCAACGCATGCTTCTCTATAGGAGAAATGTCCATGGACTTGATGCGCACGACACCTTTGCTCCCGAGGGTCAAAAGCCAGTACGGCTCGTTCGGCGCATCGACGACATCGATGATCGTGGGCAGGAGCAAAGTACATTCGCCTTGCTTGTCGCCTTCACCCAGCGCCTCGATCGGCTTTTCGCCAAATGTCTTGAGGGGCAGGACAGGTACAAATGAAAGCGCGTCCGTTTTGTCACCGTGCTCGGCGACTGCAGCGAAAAGCACTTCGCGCAGTGAGTTGAATTTCCATACATCCCTGTGCACGATGCACTGCACCTTTTTGAGCTGCTTATTGAAAAGCTTCAGCATCTCCGGCGCCGGCACAATACGGGCGATACGCTTTTTTACGGCCTTCATAAATTTTCCCATGATGCTCTCCCGTGTTTCTGGCAGGAGGGTAGCACGTGAGAGTGGCCGCGTCCATGATATTATGGTGGTCAACTATGAAAATAGAAGCGCTCAACGAGACGGCAAAAAGATTGCTTTTGGCACCCAAAGGCATCCTTGCCGCCGATGAAAGTTTGAAGACGATAGAAAAACGATTCACGCCTATCAATATCGCATGCACGGATGAAAATCGTCGTGCGTACCGCGAGATGCTTTTCACCGCGCAGGGGATGTCGGATCACATTTCGGGAGTCATTTTGTACGATGAGACCATCCGGCAGGGCGCGAAGGACGGCACACCCTTTGTCAAGGTCTTGGAAAACGCGGGCGTCATCGCCGGTATCAAGGTTGACCAGAGCACGATTGACATGCCCGGTTCACCCAATGAAAAGCTCACCAAAGGACTCGAGGGCTTGCCGATACGACTCGCGCAGTACTGTCAGCTCGGTGCCAAATTCGCCAAGTGGCGCGCGGTCATCACTATCAGCTACGGCACGCCCACTGATGCCAACATCCGCACCAACGCGAAGGACCTCGCCGCGTACGCGCGCGCATGTCAGGAAGCCGGCATCGTGCCGATAGTGGAGCCCGAGGTGCTTATGAATGGCAATCACACGCAGCAACAGTGCGGTGCAGTATCGCAGCACGTGCTCGCTATAGTATTCGACGAGCTCGCGAGTGCGGGGGTGGCTTTCGAGGGCATGATATTGAAGACCAACATGATCGTGTCCGGTTCGAGTTCGGGCGAAAAGCGCACTCCGCAGGAAGTCGCGCAAGCGACCGTGGATATATTCAAAAAAGTTTTGCCGGACAATCTCCCGGGGCAGGCATTTCTTTCGGGAGGACAAAATGAGATCGAAGCGACTGAAAATCTGAATGCAATAGCCAAGCTCGGGCCCTTCCCGTGGTCGCTCACATTTTCATACGGCCGCGCACTACAAAATAGCGCGCTCAAGCATTGGGCCGGCGATCCCGCAAAAGTGCTCGACGGCCAGAAGGCATTTCTCCATCGTGCAAAAATGAATTCACTGGCGGTGCTTGGAAGGTATACGTCGGAGCAAGAAGATTAAACATCCAGCTCCGCCAAGGCTTCCAGAACTCGTCTGTACGAGCAAAACAAAAGCGCCCCAGTACGCAACACGGGGCGCTCACCATCTTCAAGCTGCATTTTTTAGCCTGCTTTCCTCTACTCGGTCATGGAACGTGCGGACAAGCCTGTGTCTCGCGCCGTGAGTCTCTTCTACCATTTTCGCGAGTAGCGAGTACGCGCGGACCATCTTCACGTCAACGAGCAGGACATTCCGACGCTGGTCTTCCATTCCGGCACATTCGAGCTCGAGTGTCCTCACCCGAGACACGAGCCGCAAGGAGGTATACCGACGCGTTTTACTGAATACAGCCCCCCATCGCTCCTTCGAATTGCCGCACAGCTGCTCCGCGCGCCGCTCATACAGCGGGGCACATGCGTCCCCGACATCCACGAACGGCAGAAGTACGAGAAAGGCCTCAAAAGTCAAGTTGCCCTTCTCCAAGTAGTTTATTGCTCTTCGTTGTCTTTCCAGGTCGTCTGCACACGTGCTCACGAGCTCGAGTGCATAGTTCTCATCGAGAATGCGACCCTTATACATTGAAGAACTCCCTGTCTTGCGTTTATTTTCACGTCGAACGCCTTACAGTCGTACCCCTAGTTCTCTAAAACGGCACCCTACTACAATGCTACTGTTTGTCAATACTGACGCTTCGAAGGGGAATAGGGGGGTGGTATAGTGGAAACATCGCACGAACTTCATTGTGCGTTTTTCTTTATGCGACCGTTCCACAGCAAGCGCGGGGATGAATGGGCCAAGAAGCGAGAGGAGGAATTCCTCGCGGCTCACGACGAGTACGCCGATGCCATCTTTCGCCACTGCCTCGTGCGCGTGCGCGAGAGGGAACTTGCCAAGGATATTGCGCAGGAGACCTTCAGTCGCACATGGGTGTATATCTCCACAGGAAAAAATGTCGGACATATACGCGCTTTTCTGTATCGCGTCGCCAATAATTTGATAGTCGATCACTCACGCAAGAAAAAATCCTCTTCGCTCGATAAGTTGATGGAAGAAGATAATTTCGAGCCCAAAGACGAATCTATCGCCGAACCCAAAGACAAGCCGGCTCTGCGACAAGCGATGAACCTACTCAATCAACTCGATGAAATGTACCGCGTGGCCGTAACCATGCGCTTCATCGATGAAATGACACCGAAAGAAATAGCGAAAGCGCTCGAAGTGAGCGAAAACGTCGTCTCCGTCCGCATCCACCGCGGCTTGGAGCGCCTGCGCTCCCTCCTGCACGACGTCCCGCCGCCGGATGCGATGCGTCCGTAGCCACGGCTCACACATTTCTGGTTTGTTGACGCACGCGCTGCGTTGTACCATTTAGGGAGTACATAGATTTTTGAAAGGACCGTGCGATGTTCGGCAAGGGCGGACCCACGATATGCCGCAGCTACCTCTACACTTCCGCGCTGTGTTTTATTCTCATCGGCGCGTGCGCGGTTTTTTTCCCGCACCTCACCCCGTTCGGATTTTTCGAATTTTGGACGATCAAAGGGTCGCTGAAGGATGCGGCATGGCAGGCGTGGCCGATATATCTTTTCGGCATACTCTTCAATCTGAAGATCTTTTTCAGACGCAACGACTATCGGATGCAGCCGCGCCAACTTCTTTTGGCGGGCTTCGGAATCAGCTTGTGGGCGGGCGTTGCAGAAGAGATCTGCTTCCGATGGCTCATATTCATGGGTGCCATCGTCGTGATCACGGGCGCTGATTGGCTCTTGCTCGGCTTCATGGGCGTGCATCCCGTGCAATGGTTCTACGGCATCCTGTGTATCGTCGCCAACTTTTTCACATTTGGCTACCTTGCGCCGTATCTTCTCAATGGATTCGGCTGGGCGGTCGGTGCCGCGATCATCAGCTCCAATGGTCGATTCCGCAATGGCCACGCATACCAAGGGTATCGCGGATTCACCATCTCGTGGTTCATGGGCATGTACTTTTTCTGGCTCATGTTCACCTATGGGCTCTTGGCGGCCATGCTCGTTCATTTTCTCTACGACTTCTTCCTCTTCCTCCTCGCCGTCCTCGATGCGACTATCGAGAAAGGTAAAAGAGGGTGGTAACAAGAACCCCGACGTGTTGTCGGGGTTCTTTACTTGAACTATCAGCGCTTACTCATGCGCTTGATGAGCAGTTGATACTCTGCTTCATCATGCAAGAGCTGCCAGATCATGCCCCCCGTGCAGAGCTTTGAGAGTTTGACGGCGGCATCGGCCGCTGTTTTTTTGTGAGCAGCGATCTGCTCCTCGGCCGCCCTCCAGGCAGCCAAAGCTTCTTGGAACTGCGGGTTGTCCGTCACGGCTTTTTGCTTGGCCTCAGAGTAAATTTCGCGCATTGCACCATCCTTTCTGAGTCATCCTGTAAACACTCTATCACGCTTGACAACCGGTGGGCATATCATATGCTGGCTCGTGAATGTAGGTTTTTCCGAAGCTGGGGTCGTGAACCGACTACAAGGCAGAGGAGAGGTCGGTTTACATTTTCTTAGTTAAAGCAATACACAGAATCATGGCAAAGAAGCTATACGTCGGAGGTTTGCCTTACGCAAGCACCGACAACGAGCTCAAGGATGCGTTTTCCCAAGCGGGAAGCGTGGTTTCCGCGGTCATCATCATGGACAAGATGAGCGGACGCTCCAAGGGTTTCGGATTCGTCGAGATGTCTTCCGATGAGGAAGCACAGAAGGCGATCGATTTGTGGAATGGTAAGGACTTCGGCGGACGCACCCTCACGGTAAATGAGGCGCGCCCGATGGAAGAGCGCCCTCGTCGCGATTTCCGCGGCGGAGGTGGTGGTGGCGGTGGTGGCTACGGCGGTGGACGCGGTGGCGATCGCGGCGGCAACTGGTAATTTCACAAGCGGAACAAAACGACCCCTCACGGGGTCGTTTTGTTTTTTTGGCGCACTTGTTGCATACTGCGCGGCAGCAGAAGAGATGGACCCATGGAAGTGAAAGTCCCGAAACGTTACTGGATAGGCTTCTTCGTATGTGCGATGCTGGCCGTAACTCTTCAGAGCATGGCCGAACGCACACCTGCAGACAACGCGCCCATCGGCTCGTGGAGCTGGAGAGTCGTTCGTTTTGAATATAGGCTCCCGCGTGTCGCTGATCGCATTGCACGGCAAGAGCCCATTAAGGTCGTGGCGATCGGTTCTTCGTCCACCTCCGGTGGAGGCGCGAGTGCCGACAAATTCACGTACCCGAGCCAACTCGAGCATGAGATCAATTTCATTTCGACGCAGTCAGTTACCGTGCTGAATCGCGGCGTCAACGGCGAAGATGATTCGCAGATGCTCAAGCGTTTCGAGCGCGACGTCATCGCGCAGAAGCCTGATCTGGTCATTTGGCAGATAGGTGCCAACGACGCACTGCGCGACCATGACCTCTCCGAGGTCGCTGCAGGGATCGAGAACGGCATCGCTCGGCTCAAATCTACCGGAGCAGACATCATCCTGATGGATCTGCAGTATTCTCCGGCCATGCTCGAGAAGAATGGGACGGAGCGAATGAACGCTCTCATCGCCGAAGCGGCAGCACGGCACCACATCAATGTGTTCCACCGTTTTGCGATGATGCGACTCTGGAAAGAAGAGCTCGGTGTCTCTTTCTCGACCATGGTCGCCAAGGACCGCCTGCACATGAACGACTGGAGTTACGGCTGGATGGCCAAAATACTGGCCCATACGATAGTCGAAGCCGCGTCGCGTTGAAAATTGACCCTCCCTTGCCAAGCTGGCGGGGAGGGTCTTCATTTTTGCTGTGAAGCGAGTTCGCAGCTCCTGTAACAATTAGCCCGATCGTTCGTCTATATCCACGAGGCAAAAGTGAGGTATTATGTGCCTCAACGCGCATGACAGAGCATAACGACATACAGGGCTTTTTTGACGACGTCAAAAAAGAGAAACTCACCGACAGTGAGCGGATTTTTGCACGCAACGATCTCACGTATTTCATGAGCACGCATCCTATCCGCATCCCGCTCCATATTCAGGTATACGACTCGCTCGTCGAAGGATTTTCGAAAACGAGCCGCAACACGGTGCACAATGTCGTCGCGCGACCCATAACTACTGCGCTCGTGCTCACGCTCTTCATGGGTGTTGGCACTTCATACGCGGCTGAAGGCGCGCTGCCGGGCGACTCCTTGTATCCGGTCAAAATTCAAGTCAACGAAAAAATTCAAGGCGCGCTCGCTCTTTCCGACGAGGCCAAGGCCGACTTCTATGCCTCGCGCGCCGAACGCCGCCTCGAGGAAGTGGAATTACTCACTGCGCAAGGTCGCCTCACGGAGGATGCAAAAGCACAGATAGAATCGGGTATCGATATTTCGACCGGTGAGTACAACGCGCATCTCGCGGCGATGAAAAAAGTGCCGAGCAAGGAGATAAAGGTGGCGGATTCGGAGGCGCATTTCGAAGCCGCGCTCGCCGCGCACGAAGACGTGCTCGCGCGCCTCAGTACCGCTGTACCCAAGGCCAAGGACACGCTCACGCCCATCATCGACAATGTGCACGCGCAAGCGATCGCCGTGCAGCAAGAACGCATCGCTTTTGAATCTTCGTGGTCCGATGCTTCGAATACTCCGCAGTCCAAGGCGGTCGCGCACGAGCGCAAGCAGCGAGCGGAAAATAAATTGAAAGACATACGTGCGCTCGTGGAGAGTGCGCGTGCAAACGGCAAGAAAGGGCAGGTGGCCACGACGACAGAGAGCACCACAGTTACTGCTACGGAGAACGACATCAGCCACGGAAATGCTCAGCTCGACAACGGTGATTACGGAGGTGCGATGCAGACCTACCAAGCCGCCATCCGTGCAGCCGATGCCGTCCAGATAAATGCCGACATCAAGGCTCGCCTGCGACACGAGATCAATTTACTTGGCGACGATTGAGACAGGGCTCTATCCACAGTGCATGCGCGGCAAAGCGAATCCATCGCGCATAATTAACCCATGCGAATAGGCGCACTCCTCGGCTGGGGCGTTGGTATCTATGCCGTTGTGTATTTGGCGTGGTCGGCATTCATCATTCATCAGCTCGACGGCATTTCGGTGAGGCTCTTTGTCCTTGGTGTCATGGTCGCGACCACCATCGTGGCGGGCCGTTCATTGCGCGGAACCACATGGCACGACATTTTGCCGTACTCTTTCTCGTGGGCACTGATGGCCATCGTGCTCGACGCCATCATCGTCGTTCCATCAGGCGGTATCGCCATCTACTATGATTGGGGTGCGTGGTTCGGTTATCTCATCGTCGTTACCGTGCCGCTTCTCACGCCGTATCTCAAAATGAATCCGCACATCGAGGAGCTTGAGCACAAACTCCTTGGTGTATGAACCCCGCTCAGGCACTCGGACTTCATCGGCTTTTCCTTCGCGCGGGGCTCACGATGAACGTTTTCGCGTGGATATTTATTTTTCAATATTTTTATGTGCGCAGCGGTTCGCTGCGATACGCGCTCGCGGGTTCCGCGCTCTCTTTTGCGCTCGTGCACGACGTAACGCTCCTGCTCACGCCCTTCTCCGCGCAGAGGCTCCGGCACGGGAGTAACAAGCTCATCACAAAAGCGGTCATCTTTGCGGCGCTCGCGTACGGCTCGCTTGGGCTCGCGTTCTCCGGCGCTTTCGGCTCGCGCATCGGCTACGGCGTGTTGCTCTTTGCACTGTGCCTTGGTGCGTATCGCGCATGCTACTGGGTGCCGTACGAGACAGACGTAGCTCGGCAGGGGCCGATAAGCGATCGGTGGCGCACATTGTACGACATGCTCTTTGCTTTTTTGCCGGCGCTCGCAGGCATCATTCTCATGTCGGGATATCCCGCGCCGCTCATCGTGCTCTTTGGCGCAGCACTTTGTATCCTCGCGTCGCTCATCCCACTTACGGCGGTGCCGCAAGTGCACGAAGGCTTCGCATGGAAGTATCGTGACACCTTCGGTGAACTCCTCGATCCGCGACACAGCACGCTCGTTTTCTCTTCGATCGCCGACGGCATCTCTGGTGCAGCGCTGCTGCTCTTTTGGCCGATAGCGATTTTCCTCATCGTCGGATGGTCATACGGAGTGCTCGGCATTATTCTCACAGTTACTTTTTTCATCGTCCTTTTCCTGCGCGGCGCGGTGCGGGCACTTTTGACTAAACTACGAGTGCACGAATCAGCTCTCTTGCAGGCGGTACTCACGGCATCAAGCTGGGTCTTCCGCCTCATGGTCTCGTCGCCTCTGGGCATCGTTCTTGTGGACTCCTACTACTACACCGGCAGCACGACGCGCCGCTCCGGCATCGACCGTCTCGTGTTCGAACAATCCGCCGACGGCGGCTCCTACGTTGACGAATACACGGCGCTCAAAGAGATCGCGCTCGCGCTTGGCCGCATCGCAGCATGCTTTACAGCGGTCATTCTACTCACGCTCTTCACGCTGCCGATCACGTTCATAGCTGTATTCCTCCTCGCGTCAGCTGCCTCGGCATATTCCGTCTACGTCACGTGGCAAAGCAAGACTCTGGCGCTTTAGTTATTCCTCCTCCTTACTCTCACCCATGATCCTGTCGCGCAGTTTATTCGCCTCCTCTATCTGTTCTGGTGTTCTCGTGTAGCGCTTCTCCAGTTCCTCTTTCGATCGCGTATCCTCAGCTTCTTTGAAGTCGCGTTCGATGTCATCGAGCGAGCGCATGGGAGTACGTTCGCTGTCTTTCAACGGTAACCCGCTCGCGAACGGCATCTTTTCGGGTTTCTTTTCTTTTTCTATGCCCATGCTTATTTAAAAAGGGAAACGACGACTTCTTTCACGTCGTTGCCGTCGGCATTGCCGGCGAATTCTTTGATGACAGCACCCATGAGCTTGCCCATACCTGATGCATCAACCTTAAGCTCTGCCAACTTCGCGCGGGCCACCTTTTCGATATCGGCCCGCGAAGCCATTTGTGGCAAGTATTGCTCAATTATCTTCAATTCGGTCTTCTCCTTTTCGGCCAATTCAGGTCGTCCGCCTTTCTCGAATTGCTCTGCAGAATCCTTGCGCTGTTTACCGAGGCGTTTGAGAACCGTTACGATATCCTTATCATCCAGTTCCTCGGTCGGCTTCTTGCCCTTCGCCACCAGCTCATTGGTAAAAGCCGCGAGCGCTCCGCGAAGCGTATCTACCTTTATCTGATCGCGCGCCTTCATCGCGACGGTAAGATCCGCACGAATTTTATCTTTTGTAGCTACCATGAAGGAAATAATAACATGGCCGCCCCAGAGCGGGGCGGCTTTTATTCTTGGTCGCTGACGGGCCGCCCGTCTCGCCATGTATCGACGCATTCGACATGAAATCCGACGTTGCGGATCTTCGGGTCACGTTTGTAATGCAGTTTGCGCTGCTCGATATCGAGCAGCAAAGCATTGCTCGCCATCGCGCAATCATTGGTATTGGTGAATTCACCGCGCTCGAATTTGTATTCCACGGGCGGTCCTTCGGCCGCAAAGATGGTAACTATCAAAATGAGGGCCCATTGCATGGCGTTTCCTCCTGAAACCAGTATATCCCTAAAAAGAAAGCGCCGCGTATTTTCGCGGCGCCAAAACGTCAATCTCTACTATTGGGGCCAATGGGCTGGCATTCCGGAGTCGCTTGCGCGAAGGTATAATTCTTTGGAAGAGGCCGGCGGAAAAGGTCCAGCTCGTTGGCCGCAATGGCCGCTTTGCACTCGGCCTGCGTCGCGTAACGACCGTCCATTACATAACCACTGACATCGCGTCCGCCACTTGCAAGGAAAACGACGACAGTCACGTATATAGCCCACATCACGTTCAGCTCCTTTTGCTGGCGTAATCGTATATGAATGTGGGCTTTTGGCAATCGTGATAAAGTGAGCGCATGGAATATCTCATCATCGGACTCCTTTTTGCCAACCTCGCGCTTTTGGCGTACTTCGTGTTCACCAAAAAGGAGACGCCAAAGCAGGATACGCAGAGCCTCATGTTGCTGCAGAATCAAATGTCCGAACTCTCGCGCGCGATGGACCACAAGCTTGGTGAGAGTACGGACAGGATGGTCCAAGGGATGCGTGCGCAGACGGACCATTCCCAAAAGACCATCGGCACTATTCAGCAGCAACTCGACGCTATCACGAATCGCGTATCGCAGCAGCTGGTAGAGGTCGTAAAAGGAGTAACGGAAACCAAAGAGTCGACGAAGCAGGTCTTCACTATCGCCGAGCAACTGCAAAATCTAGAAAAAGTGCTCAAAAATCAAAAACAGCGGGGAAACCTCGGAGAATCGTCACTGGCATTGATCCTTTCCAATGTTTTACCCGGTCAGTACGATGTTCAATACGAGTTTCGGGACGGTGAAAAAGTGGACTTCATCGTACGAACGCCCGAAGGTCTCGTGCCTATTGATGCAAAATTCCCCCTCGAAAATTACATCCGGCTCAGTGATGAAACAGACGAGGATCGCAAAGAGCAGTATCGAAGGGAGTTCAAGTCCGACGTAAAAAAGCGTATAGACGAAACAGCAAAGTATGTGCGACCCGAAGAGGGAACCATTCCGTTCGCTTTTATGTTCATTCCGGCCGAGGGTATCTATTATGATCTGCTCAACAGCGACGTGGGCGTGGGAGTCAACGCTCGAGACCTCATTGAGTACGCCTACCAGCAGAAGAACGTTATAATCGCCTCGCCGACTACTTTTTTGGCTTACCTAAAAACGGTTCTTTTCGGCAATCAGCGGATGCGAATTCAGGAAGCCGCCAAAGACATTATGAAAAACGTCGCCGAGCTTGGTAAACATCTCAAATCGTACGAAGATTCCCACAACAGTCTCGGAAAATCGCTGAGCGCAGCGGTAGGGCACTACGAAAAGTCCGGTAAGGCCTTTAAACAGATAGACAAGGATGTTCTCAAGGTTACAAGTGAGTCGATAGGCATCGATTTGGAGGAGGTGGAGCGCCCGCTACTTGCAGATAGCGTCGACTAACGGTATAGTGCGCCGACAAGATTATGGCCAAGATCGCTATCATCGAAACAGGCGGCAAGCAGTACCTCGTGACGCAGGACTCTGTTTTGTACATCGAAAAGTTGAAGGGAGTCGAGAAGGAGGGTGCCAAGATCAATTTTGATAAAGTTTTGCTCGTCGACGACGGCAAGGAGACCAAAGTGGGGGCTCCGTACCTCAATGGTGCGAAGGTGGCCGCCGAGCTCTTGGAAAATGGCCGCGAGGACAAGGTCACCGTCATCCGCTATCGCCAAAAGAGCCGCTATTTCAAAAAGCGCGGCCATCGCCAGCCGTACGCCAAGGTAAGAATAACGGCACTCCCGTAATTAAGAAGAACCCCGAGGAAAACCCGGGGTTCTTTTCGTTTCGGCCTTTAAAAGACCGAGGAATTGGTCCCCGGGGAGACTGGGCTCCACGCGGGGGTCTGCTGCTTTACGCCCGCAACGGAAGTTGCGACGACAAACCGGACCCGCAGACGATGCTGTACCGATCTGCTTGATACTTGCTGCTGCAGTTGTACTCCCATTACTTCCGCAGGTCAAGTGCTTTACTGAATTCCTCGTCGAGCTGGCGCGCGCCTTCGCGACGGACATTTCTGTCCATCTCATCATCGATCGACTTCTTGAGTGTGCATACAGTGTTGTGAACGCGCACTGTCTTGTTGGCCCACCATCCGTTTTCAGCGAAAAAATTGGCGGTTTTTACCTTCTCGCACAGCTCTTGCGACATACGTATCATGTCGCAGCCGTTGAAATCTCCGCTCAAGTTCATGAGCTCCAGCTCGACTGCCGTCAGCTCCCGAGCGGTGCAATGCGAGCGCGCGAACTGGAGCGAAGTAGTGAGCGCATACGCTTGCAGCAGCGGTCCGGTGTCGATATCGAGAATGAGGGCGTGCACGGCAGTGCCTTTTTCTGTGATCGCAAGCGCTTGGAACGCCGCTTCAGTATTGGGGACTGTTTTAGCAAAAGCTATCATCTTCTGCACTATCTCGATCTTCTGTTCGGCGAGCCCTTTTTGTCGCAATGCCGCTACCAGCTCGCGGCCTTTGTCGACCAAAAGCGAGAGCGTACTGAAGCGAAGCACCTGATTGTATCCCACAGCGGTCGAAATTATCCGCGCAGTCGGGGAATATTCCCGTCCGGCCTCGGTGTCGTATTTGCC
>CAZHOB010000002.1:0-100501 GCA_964534465.1 uncultured Candidatus Saccharibacteria bacterium | reverse complement strand
CAATTTCTCTTAGCGGTACTCCGCTTAGAGACAATGGAAGTGCCCCTGTGGTGCGCCCTTACCACAGATTCAACGTTGGGAACCTACGCTATTCGTGATAGCGTATTTTGGGTACTATGGAAGGAATAAGGCATATGAATGATGACCGCGGAACCAGTCGGGCCGATCCCGCATACATCGAGGCTGTGGTGGCTAAAAAACCCCGCAAAGACGATCCAAGAGAGCAGCTCATTACGGAGAAAATCCGTGATGAGGTCCTCAAAGAACAGTGGGCTGTGCAGGCTTTTGACGAGGTAAGGGATCTGCAGATCGCATACTTGAAAGACGTTATCGCGCACGTCGATGACGCCGACTTCGTACACGATCGCTCACAATCGGTGCTTAAGGAAATTTCGGAAAAGCTTCGGTCAAAAATTGTCGAAGGTGCGAATCATCTTCGTCAAATCGAACCCGGAAGCCCGGTGCTTATCACTACGAACCATCTCGGTACATACAAGCTTCTGGGTATTGACCCGAAAGTCGATCTTGGTGTCGACATCGAGAACTACGAGTTTATGTACCCCTACCCTGCGTATTTTGCCCCTCTGATGCCCGTAGCATCGTCATTGCAAGATGATCTCTACTACGTGTCGGACGACTTTCCCGGCGTATTTGGACGCATTCACAGTCTGGCCGGCTTCGTACACGTCCCGCCTACAATGGTCAAAGGGAGAACGGGCTTATTGCAGGATCAAACGAAGGAACTCATCTCGAAGCGACGCAATGTCGCACTTGTGAATTTTCCCGAAGGAGGCACGAGCGGAAAGTATAGCGGTCTTGGACCCTACAACCTTGACCCGTTCAAGACGGGAGCATATGTGATCGCCAAAAACCTCGGCATGCATGTTGTGCCTGTCGTTCAGTTCTTCGACAAAGAAGAGGGGTTTCAGCTCCGAGTCTTTGAGCCGATCATTCCATTAGCGGACGACAAAGAAGGTTTCGAGCGCATTGCCGCTTCACAACGCGAACAAATGCAGGAATGGCTTGATCAAAAGAGCGCCTTGTAAGTCCCACTGCAGAGTCAGTGGGACTTTATTTTTTATGCATGTGTTGAAAAGCCGGACGGAACCAGGGCTCAAGGCTTAACGCCCCCGCCAAACTTAAGTGACTTTCATCGTCGTACAGTAATATATTTTTATTCCGCAGCATGCAGGTGACTTTATTGCTGCAAAAGTAGACCGTCGGATCAACAATATGAACACCTTGCATGGATCCTACACTATCTATGACTGCATTCGCCCGCGACTGATATATCTCACTTTCCTGCAATGATACTCCTTGCGAACTAATAGTCTGTCCCGTTTGAACCGCGCTATAAAAAGCCTGCCGCGGATCGAAATCGAACTGCTCCGGCACTTGTTTAATGATGTACACCTGCCGTCCGGACAATTCTCGGATCAAAAGAGGCAAATGCCGCTCCAGTGCCGCCGCCGCTTCGTCCGGTGAATTTGATACTTTCGAAGAGTCAGTGATCATGAGGAAGCGCGTTTCTTCTAGGCCGCCCATAATATAAAAGCTCCAACGACTCGCAATGAATACTGTTCCAATATTGTTGTTTTGTTTTATGTATTGCAGAGCGCGGGCAATTCCTTCCTTATTGTGATCAGGATCCCCGATCCTCCACACACCCGGCACCGGTATGCTTCCTACCTCGTCGAACACCACGCCCTGAACGCCGAATTCGACCCCCAGTTTATCGAAGACGGGAATGAGCATTCGGGCGTGACTGTCGCCAACTAAAACGAACTGCGGCATTTTCGCGTCTCTGCTGCCTACTCTACAGAATGCGCTACCGTATTTCGTTGCATCTTCAGGCAACTGAAAGCAGTCGCTCTGTTGTTGAAATCCCTCGTGCTGTGTCGATTCCAGAAGTGCAAGCGTCTCTTTGGCTGCCTCAGGAACATTGCTTGAATACAGAAAATTAAATTTAAAGATCGCGAAACCTATGAATATCAGGGTTACGATCGCTGCAAAACCTGAAATGTATACCGCGCTCCGAGTGATGATCAATGTGGGTCGACGGAACGGGGTCTCGACGTATCGATACGACAGGTACGCCATGACCACCGACAAGGCAATAAGACCCACCATGACAAAATCGCTCAGCGGCTTCGGCGATAAAAGATTGGCAAACACGAAGATCGGCCAGTGCCAAAGATAGAGAGAATACGAAATTAGCCCTATCCAAACGACGGGCCCCCACGATAAAAATGCGCCAGATCTAGTCATCCTTCGCTCATTTCCGACAATAACGGCAAGGGCGCCCACTGTAGGGAAAAGTGCAGCTACACCCGGGAATGGCGTAGTGTCTCCCACGAAGAAAGATGTGAACACGATCGCAGCGATGCCCAAAAAACTCACTAATTCGGCAAAAATGATCGACTCTATCCCGATACTGAAAAGAGCCGCGATAATACCGAGGCCGAGCTCCCATGCTCGCGAAGGAAGGAGGTAAAATCCGGCGGTCGCATAGCTAGTCTGCGAGAAAATTTGGGCGGGGAAAAATGGTCCGGAAAATGCCGTGCCGGGAACTATATTGACAAAAATGAGGCTAACGAGGAACGAAGCGGCAACGATGACAACTGCTGATATTCGTAAAAAACCAAGTGATTTTTTGAGATGAAGTTGTTTCTCTCTGAAGATCTTCCGTCCGAGCCAGAGGCATAGCATGACAAGAGGCGGAAAAAATAGGTAGAATTGCTCCTCCACGGAGAGCGACCATGTATGTAGTAACGGTGAGTGACGTGACGGCTGATCGAAATAGTTATCTGTTTTCATGAACAACACATTGGACACAAAGCCGCTTTGAGCCATAACGGTCGTACCAAAGTGATGATAATCCTTCGGGTAGAGTATGAAAAAATGCGCTGCCACTATGCAACATGCCATTACGAAGAACATCGCAGGGATGATCCGACGAATTCGACGCTCCCAAAATTTAAGCAGTGAGAACGAGCCAGCTTCGATGTCACGCAAGATGATGGAAGTGATCAAAAAACCGGATATGACAAAAAACACGTCAACACCGATAAAACCGCCGGTTATGCTAAGCAGTTTTGAGTGATAGAGAACGACCAATAGAACCGCCACTGCGCGAAGACCATCAATGTGGGGCCGGTACTTTATGCTAGGTTTAGTGGCGCCCGCTTCTGACATCGCGAAATCTTACATTACATCGGCGCATTTGAAAACGGAGCTCTATGAGGCCATCCAACGCTGGTACCACAACTGGAAGACCATCAGATTCCAAAGCTCTTTGCGATTGTCGGCGCGGCGCTCTTCGTGCGAAGCCATTAGCTGTTCCACATACTGTTCGTTGAAAAGACCGTGCACGTTCAATGCGCGTGGCGAAAGCAGCTCTTGACAGAGGCCGCGGAGCGGACCGCGCAGCCAGCGCGACATGGGCACACCGAAGCCTTTCTTTTTTCTGTTTACGATAGATGACGGCAATTTCCCTTTCATCAGGCGTTTGAGCAGATATTTTGTCGTTCCCATTTTGTATTTGTACGAATATGGCAGTGAGAACACGTAATCGACAATTGTGTGGTCCAAAAAGGGCGCGCGGGTTTCGAGCGCGTAATGCATGCTTGCGCGGTCGACTTTCACGAGTACTTGGTCCATCAGATACATTCGGGCGTACATATAGAGAAGCTTATTCCCCTCATCATTGCCCGGCATCTCTTTGCCAAATGCCCGAGCCGCCGCAAATAGGTCGGGAATATTTTTTAGCTTTGAGCCTTCGATATTTTTGAGAGCAACTCCAGAAAATGTGCCGAGCCACTCGAGGTGCCTTTGCACTGCATCGTCGGCGTCGCTCGAGAGCATCTTGCGCAGATTGTACGCAAAAGAAAAATTCCTTTCATTTATCGGAAGTCGCGCGCCAATTTTCTTTACGAGCATTTGTATGCTAGCTGGCAGCAATCTGTACATTTCGTACACTTCATCGGCCTGAAACGTCGGATACCCGGCGAATAACTCGTCGCCGCCATCGCCGCCGAGCGCGACCTTGACCGTTTTTCTCGCGAAACGCGAAAGAAGCATCGTCGGAAGCACCGAGGCATCGGCCACGGGCTCGCTGAATACTTCAGGAATTTCCTTCACAAGTTCGAGCGCAGCTTCCGGTGAGAACATTTCCTCATAATGATTGGAGCCGATATGGCGGGCGACTTCATGCGCGTATTTTGATTCGTCGAACGATGGCTCATTGAATGCGATCGAGAACGTATCTATCGGACGCGACGCCGACTTTTGCGCAAAATACGCAATGGTCGAGGAGTCCAATCCCCCGCTCAAAAAAACCCCCGTGGGAACATCGGACGCAGCGAGCTCTCGCGTCACGCTTCTTTGCACCAGAGCCTCAAGTTTTTGTTGTGCATTAGAGAAGTCATCGGTGACCATGTCCTGCGGAGGCTCCCAATATTTTTTCTTGTGCACCGCGCCGCCCGTGCACACGAGCATTGTTGCGGGCTCAAGTTTTGAAATTCCTTCAATCATGGTGCGGGGTGTGGGCACGTAGTCGGACGCCAGATAGTGCGCCAGACTTTCGAGGTCGATTTTTCGCGGTATGCGCGGCAAAGCCAAAAGCCCGCGCAGTTCGGAGGCAAAAAGCACGGTCGGGCCCTGCTTTGTCCAATACAGCGGCTTCTCACCCATGCGGTCGCGCACGAGCAGCATCGTGTCGCGCTCCCTGTCGTAGAGCGCGAGCGCGAACATTCCGACGAGCTCGCGGAAACATTCCGCGCCTTTCTTTTTGTACAACCACAGGATCACTTCCGTATCAGATGTGCCGATGAATTTGAAACCTTGTGCGATGAGCTGATCGCGCAATTCTTTGTAGTTGTAGATCTCACCATTGAACGTGATGGAAACGCTGCCGTCGGGAAGTGACATCGGTTGGTGTCCCGCCGAAGAAGTGTCGATGATGGAAAGCCGCGCGTGGGCCAATCCCGCGCTGTCTTGTTGCAAATATCCGGTGTCATCGGGACCACGATGCTTGATGGCATCGATCATCGACTCAAGCTCTTCGCGCGTACCCTCGCCAAAAAAACCTGCCATGCCGCACATACTAGCCGATATTTATCGACTCTTTGATGCGATACGGTTTTTGATGGCTTGATTCGTAATATGTACGCATCATCATTTCGCTCAAGATACCCATGAGCACGAGATTCAGGGAAACGATGAGGAAAAGCGCCGTAAGTATGGGCAGAGGCGTTTGCACGAAATGCAATCCGAAAAAGAGACGCAGAACGACGGCCAATGTTCCAGAAATAATACCGAGAAAAAATAAAGCGAATCCGAAACCGCCGAAGAAGTGGATCGGGCGATCCATGTAGCGATCGAGAAATCGAATGACAAAGAGATCGAGCAGAACGCGGAATGTGCGCGAGATACCGTAATGACTTTTCCCGAAGCGTCGCGCTTCGTAGTGCACAGGGATCTCACCGACCCTGCCGCCGCGCCGCGCCGCGTATGCTGCAATGAAGCGATGCATTTCTCCGTAGAGAGGTACATCGGCAAGCGAGTCGCGACGATAGGCTTTCAATGTGCAGCCGTAATCGTGCAGCTTCACGCCGGTGATATACGAGATCAATTTATTCGCAAGGATGGAAGGGAGTTTGCGCGAGAGCTTCTGGTCGTGCCAGCGTCCCTGTCGCCATCCTGAGACCACGTCGTAGCCCTCATTGAGCTTGGCGACGATCTTCGGTATGTCACGCGGGTCGTTCTCAAGATCGCTGTCTATCGGGACGATGATATCGCCTTTGGCATGTTCGATACCGGCGCGAATGGCCGCCGTTTGTCCGTAATTTCTCGCGAACGAAATGACTTTCACACGAGGGTCGGAGCCGGCAATTTCACGGAGGACTGAAAAACTCTCGTCTTTTGACCCGTCGTTGACGAATAGCACCTCGACGTCCTCGAAATCCTTGTAGATAGAGACAAGTCGTTCGTGGAGGATGGGCAGCGCTTTTGCTTCATTGAAAAGCGGCACGATGATCGAGATACTGCCCCGCTGCATAGACCTATAGTACGTCACCTTTCATTGTGTATCCAGCTCCGACTTGGAAGGAAAAATATAGCGTTTATAGACGAAGTAATTCATGCACGCGAGCAGCCCGCTCGCAATAATCTGCGCCACGATATACCAGAGGTGCCCCCACTCGACGAACATGTAGAGAAGCACGGTGTTGAGCGCAATATTGGCCAGCGAAAGGAGCGTGTGCAGCGAGAGCTGGATGTGCACACGATCAAGCTCAGGGCTTTGGAACGCCCAAAATTTCTGCAACAAAAAAGCGACGACCCACCCCACACATACCGCAGCGATCGATGACGCCAAATACCACACCCCGAAAAATTCGGTCAGGATGTATAAAATCGACAGATTTGCGGCTGCGGCCGTCCCGCCTGAAATGATGTATCGAACGACTCTATATGAAGGCGACGTCATACGAACAATATACCCCACATGAAGACCGACATGTTTTCTTTATTAAATCTTCATCTCCCGCAACTAGTATTGCCCGATGAAAATTGCCCAAATGGCGCCCCTTGCGGAGCGCGTGCCGCCCAAGAAATACGGGGGGACCGAGCGCATGGTGCACGCGCTCACGGAGGAGCTCGTACGCCGCGGACACGAGGTGACGCTTTTTGCGAGCGGCGATTCCATCACATCGGCGAAGCTTGTGTCGGTGTATCCGCGCGGATTGCGCGAAGCCAAAATGCCCGACCTCTATGGCGTCAATCCGTGGACGCTCCATGCTATCGGGCAGCTCTACGAGCGCCAAAATGAGTTCGACATCATTCACGACCATGTTGCGCCGCTCTCGCTTCCCACAGCCAACATGGCGACGACGCCGACCGTCATCACGATGCACGGACCCTTCAGTCCGATCAATCGCAAGCTCTTCCAGGCGATGAAAAAACCTCACGTTGTTTCGATCTCGCATTCGCAGGCTCTCACGGCGGCGGATATCAATCACGCGGGTACCATCTACAACGGCCTCGTTATGGATGCATATCCATTTAGCGCGCAGCACGAGGAGTATCTTCTTTTCGTAGGACGCATTTCGATGGAAAAAGGCGTGCACCTCGCGATAGAAGTGGCAGAGCAACTCGACATGCAGCTCATCATCGCGGCCAAGCTGGACAATGTGGACCGGCCGTATTTTCGGGATTATGTGGAGCCGCGACTTTCCGAGCGTATCCGCTGGATAGGAGAGGTGGACGAAACGGAGCGCAACGACCTGATGAGCAAGGCATCGTGTCTTCTCTCGCCCGTCACGTGGCGCGAGCCATTTGGTCTCGTACTCGTCGAAGCGATGGCCTGCGGGTGCCCGGTCGTAGCGTTCAATCGCGGCTCTATCCCCGAAATAATCAAAAGCGGCGTCACGGGATTCGTCGTGGACGACACAGAATCCATGATCAACGCCGTCTCTTCCATCGGCAACATCGAACGTGCCGCCTGCCGCGCCCACGCGCTCGAGAATTTCAACGTAAGGAAAATGACGGATGGATATGAAGAGATCTTTAAGAAAGTTTTGGATGCGAAGCATTCCTCAAATTAAACGGTAGCGAGTTGGGAAGGCGACGCCCTAACGCAGGCGCGACTGTATGAGCACAGCCGTCGTAAGTTCTTCTCGAAAGACCCAATCACAGCGCGGCTTCGGGCACCGGTGGAACGCACTGCGAGTTTCGCGACTGCGTTAGGGCGTCGCCTTCACCGAGCGGAGACTTGCCAACACAGTAGTAATCCTTAGTATGGAAATACGTCGCTTCTTATATGTCTGAAAAAGACCTCTGGAAATTGGGAATGCAAAGTATTCGTGAACTCGAAGCAGAGCGGGGTATTTTGGCTTCAGGTCGCAATGAAGTGTATGGGTGCATTTTCGGGCGCGATTCCCTCATCACATCGCTCGGCCTCCTGCGTGCTTACGAAAAGTCAAAAAACCCTTATTTCACAGGCCTCGTGCGGAAAGTGCTCATCAATCTCGCGCAGCTGCAGGGTACGCAGACGAATATCGAGAGCGGCGAGGAGCCGGGCAAGATCATTCATGAATACCGGCCGGACAAACACGAACACCTCACGACCGGACCACGCGCTTGGTATGTGTATCCGACCGGCGAGATGCGTAATTACGACACCGTCGATGCTACCCCGCTTTTTCTCATGACGGTGCACGCATACATGCGCGCGACCGGAGATGAACAGCTGGCGCAGGAGCTCATGCCGAGCATTCGCGCCGCACTCAACTGGCTCCTCCATCATGCCGACACCAACGGCGACGGCTTTATTGATTACTGGTTCCATCCCAAGCGCACAAAAGGGGGTCTCACGACCCAGAGCTGGATGGACAGCTCGGAGTCGCTCTTTTTTGAACACTCCGAAGAGCGACCCGCCTACCCCATCGCGCCGGTCGAAGTGCAGGCATATACATTCGTAGCACTCATGGAGTGGGCGGATTATTTCAATGAAAAAGAGAATGTGCTTTCGCTCGAGCTACGCTCGCGTGCCGAGCGTTTGAAAGAATTGTTTAACAGGCGCTTCGTCGTCAATACCAGCGACAAAACCACAACGCTTGCATTTGCGATCGACGGCAAAGGCCGCGCACTTTCTTCGGCCCGCTCCAGCATGAGTCACGTACTTTGGGCCGCGTATACAAATCAATTCGGGAAAAAAGTGAGCATTCTGGCTGACGCGCGCATCCCGGGGCTGGTGAGTCGGCTCCTCTCGTGGGATCTTTTCGTACAACGCGCCGGCGTTCGCACACTTTCGTCACGCTCGCGCAAATTTGATGCGGGCTCGTATCACAACGGCTCCATCTGGCCGCACGACACCTCGATGCTCGCCGACGGTCTCGACAACTTCGGCTATATACACCAGGCCGCGGGCGTGAGGCGCGCACTCCACCGCGCGTATCGCTACTTCAAAACCCCCATCGAGCTCTTCGCATTCACGAAACGCCGCTTTGCCGAATATGAAACGCCCACCGGCGGCCGTGCCTGCCGCACCCAAGCATGGAGCGCCGTATCGCTTCTCTCCCTCGGCACGCCGGAAGACGCTCATACCGTCTAAATTACTTAATGCGGCCGTGATCGTCCTGCAGTCTTTCGCAAATAGGGTCAAAACTTCCAGAGACCTCTATCCATCGGTTTTTCTCCGCTGCCACTTTTTCATGCAGACAATCTAGACTATAAGCGCCTGTAGCGCCAGTGATAGGGCCTCTCCGATTTTTTCGCTACTGAATTCCCGCGCGCGCCGTGGGGCATGCTTTGACATATCGCGGCGCAATGACGCATCCGAGACAAGGCGCGCTATTACCTCTGCCAGAGATGTTGGATTGCCGTTATGGAAGGTGGCACCCGCGTCTCCCGCAACCCACGCCGCTCCGCCTAATTTGGGCACGATGACCGGGAGATCCGCATTCATAGCTTCGACGACCGTCCTGCCAAACGGTTCAGGGACCCTGGACGGAAGCACGAATATCTCTGCGGCGTGGTATTCGCGCGCGAGCTCGTCGCCGCTTTTCCATCCGACAAGTTCGATCTTGTGCGATAGCTCTCGATGCTTGATCTGCTGCGATATGGTATCGCGCTCCGGTCCATCTCCGACAAGCCGCAAACTCCATACAAGGTCGGCAGGTAGCATGGCGCATGCGTCTATAAGCACGTCTATCCCTTTTTCATATGACAATCGCCCGACCGACACGATACGTCCTTCCTGGCGATGAACGCTCACAGGAAGCTCATGGAATTCGAACGCGTCCGGGATCACGGATATCAGATCGCTGCGAAATCCCGCGCGCACCAATCGCTCTTTCAAATACGGCGACACCGCAAGGAGAGCATCCACCTTGTTTGCAATAGAAATGCCCACCGCCTTTTCCCACAGAAGGTGCTTTAGACGATGCAATGATCCCTGCCCGTTGAATGATTCCAGCATAGAACCAAGATGGCTGTCGAGATATACGGTGACCGGCCGGTGACCCCCCTTGCGGTACATACCCGCTCCCCACAAAAGCGCCTGGCCATAGACGAAAAAAATATCAGCCGTCGTTTCGACGCGAGCCATCGCAGTGGCGCACGCGCGCTGTAGCGTGAGGAACGATGCTTCGTCGCTCTTTTCTTCTGTAAGAGCGATGTCGTCGGGCGCAATATTATTCGCACCGCTGAACATTGTGTGGACTGTGACGACGTGCCCGATTTTTCGAAGCGCTCGTATGAAAAGAATGGCGTTCTGATTCGAGCCTCCGCGGGTTTTATCAAGACGCAGGATGAAAAAATGTATGCGCAAGTGCTTTTGTATGGCTGACGCCGGATTGAGCACAATCATATTTTTAATATACGGAACACCTCGTCTATATGGCGCTCAATAGATAAGCGACCTAAATCTACAGTTCTTTTTTGTGGGTTCCTCATCGCCTCTGCAAGAGCTGCCGAGTCGTCTACGGGTACGACTGTAGCAAACTCCCGAGCTTCTTGCGGCAGAGCACCATAATCAGAAGTCACCGTGGGCACTTCCGTAGCCATCGCTTCCAAGATAGCGATAGGCTGCGCATCGTAGCGGGTAGGAAATACGAAACAGTCTGCCGATTTCATGAGTGATGGCACATCGGTGCGAGACCCCAAAAAAACAACATTCGCACCCGAGGCCTGCGCACGAAGCTTCTCTTCGTCGTCGCCAGTCCCCGCTATGAGAAGTGTACCCTTCCCCACTTTTTTGAAAGCATCAATAGCAAGATCCAAACCTTTCTGATGTATGAGCCGACTTGCCGCAAGGAATATGGGCCTTTCATAGGCGGAAAGATCCGCTGGAGGAAGATCGCGTATGCGCTTGAAATCGAGCCCATTGATGACCAATACCGATCGAATGCCGTGCGCCGCAAGAGAATCTTGCGTCTGCTGTGAGCACGCGATGACCGTAGAGAAATACTGCAAGATCTTGTCCACGAGCAGCATTTTTGGCGTCTTCACGTCAGGCCTGACGAAATCGAGCTCAAATGCCGCGATCATCGGCACACGAGCGATGAGAGCTGCGATACGACCGACCGTATTTGCAAACCACATGTGCGTGAGCACGACATCATGTCCGCGCAGCGCTCTGGCAAGCGCAAAGATACCCCGTATATCGAGAACGGATCGCACCGGTATCAATGTCCCCTCGGTCGATTTCCGATTTAATACAAAAAGCTCCGCATCTATACCGCGCCTGTCCAACTCCCGCATCTGATCCAATACAAGCCGCTGCGCACCACCGACGGCTTCTATTCGATGAATGACGACTGCGACTTTTTTGTTCATGAGATCCTATTTTGCCAAAAGGCGGACCTTTTTGCCTAACACTTCAGCGAGGCCCCGAAGGCCTTCTTTTTTCTTTGCTACGTCGTATTCATTTTCCCAGAGATAACCGAAATTTGAGATCGCGCCTTCTTCGAGAAGTGCGGCTAGATATCGAACAACCTCCTCACGGTCGCACCCGCCTTTTTCGAGTGCGTGCTCTATAAGGCCAGCAAGATCTTCCGGCGTTTTCGAATAATAGACGCCGGATAGCGTGTTGTTCAAAGTTTCTCCAAAGGCGATGACAGGCTTGCCGAGGAGCGCTCCTTCCCATCCTGCGCTACCGCTGATAGTCATGATCAGGGTCGCGTTTTTTTCCATTTTAAAACCCGATATTGCTGGATCTATCAATCGCACATTTGGTATCTTTTTCAACATTTTGTAAAAACTGCGTGGGCGATACGGGACCATATCAGGATGTTCCTTCACGTAGAGAAACATACCCACCGGCAACGATCGCGCGATGCGTTTCGCGACTTCGATCTGGTCACAGGAGAACGGCGCATTGAGGAGTAAGTTCAGTTCAGGCTCGTGTTGAAGCGGAAAATACGCATACGAGGCCAGGGGATCATACGAGTCCAAAAGATCGGAAAAGCCGATCAGATTGCGCGCCTTGCGCAAAGCACGATCGTAGAGATGAAGGAACGGGTTGATCGTGGAATAATCGGTCTTTTTTTCCCCACTCTCAAGCCACCGAAGAAATGTCTGAAAAAAATTAAAGTAGATCGAGAAAAAAATATTGCGGAACTTCAAAAAATTGAACTGCTGCAAACGCCCACGCTTTTCGCGCGAGCCCGCTATAGAAGAATATGCGAACGGTTTATTTCTGAACGCATCCACATATTCAGCAGCTTCGCCGTATTTGATGATCTCATTCGGTTCTTTTTTCAGATTTTCGTGAAAAACTTTATCCACGTCCGTAAGCGTCTTGTAGGTGTCGCTCAGTACGACAAGATCTTTGACAGAAGGACCCTCCTGCAGGAAAACAGGGATCCCGCGTTTTTTCGCGATGCCATATACCAGATAACCGCCCAGAAATCCCGGCTGATACATGTACATGAAATCCGGTTTTTCCTGATCGAGCATGGAAATTATCCGCTTCGACATCGTCTGGACGATCTGCAGGATCTGCTCATGAGTGTACGGCGACCTATCGTAGGGATACTCCCTCACGCCCTGTCCGTGGCGGATAATTCGATCGACTTCAATGTATTTCCACAATGTGCCGATATCCTTTTCTAGCGAGCGAAGATATTCGAGATCGACCTTTTCATGCGACGCTTGTTTAACGATATCCTCGTCGAGCAAAAGGGATGAATAGGTGACGTCTTTTTGGGAAGCAAGTAATTTGTATCCGTCGCGGATCTGGATATAGGCACAAAATTGATCAACCACACCCTGCTCCTTGAGGAGGATCGCAAGCTGATGGCCCATGATGACGAACTGGCGCTGCACCACAAATAGTCCCTTCATAGAGCCACGCTATCACAAAAAGCAAAAAATTCGAGCTTCAATTCCTATTTCAGCACTGCATATGCCATGTGCGGTTCATAGTCAAACTTTTCTATTGCGATATCGCGTATATTAAGCTTTTCGATGACCGCGAGGGTTTCGCCGGGCCAAGAGGTGTTATTTATCTCATCGAATCCAATTATTGATCCGCGATGCATGCGCGGAAGGAAAAGTTCAAGAGCTTTTTTGGTCGGTTCGTATATGTCAAAATCCAAATACAAGAGCGATATGATAAGATGTTGATTTTTTTCGAGAAACGTCGCTGCCGTTTCCATAAAATCCCCTTTTACCAAGATCCCTTTTGGTTTGGGACGCAGGAGAGCATTCTTATCTGAAAAAGCGATCGCGTTCTTGATGTCCTCAAATCCTGTAAACGCAACATCACCGGCCTTTGCCTTTCGAGTACTCTTATCATTGGCGTGGACGCTCGGGAAACCTTCAAATGTGTCAAAGCCAATAATCTGCCTGTTGAATGCCGTCGGTTCTAGGATGTCGGACAATTTTACCCACGACAGCAAGCCCCCCCCTGAAATACACCGCACTCAACGATGGATCCCTTGGTGTGAATGATTTTTTTATAGAGATCGTGCCGGAACAAAAATCTACTGAGTTCTTGTCTCGAAGTATATTTGGCAAAATTTTCCGCGATGTGAACTGATCCGAATTCAGCCGCGGCCTTGTCTACCAATTTTTTTTGCTCACTTTTAATTATTTTATCGTCCATAGAGGCTACATTACATGAATGCTGGGCTAATAGTCAAAGATCATTTTTGAAAACTATTGACGATCCTGGAGAAGTACTCGTCGCTCACGCCGAAATGCAATGGGATGAGATACACCTCCTTATAGTCCGGCCGGTCTATAAAGCCAGTGTCACTATAGTGACGAACCATCACACTCTCGCCATCCTTTAGGGGGTGCGAATCTGTATTCAACGGGATGACGGGGGGCAAGCGTCCGTCGCTGACAGAAATATCCTTGAATGTTTTTTGTATCATATCAAGCCGTCTCGTTATACAGCGTCTGTTAATCTCATAGTTTGGCAGGCATTTTTGTATGTGTGCCAGAGCGCTGTAGTCGAGCGAAGTATTCGCAGACTCTAGATGTAGCCATGAGTCAAAACCAGTATCAAGACCTCTGACCGAATCAAAACGAAGCTTCGACTGGTGTCGCGCCAATTCGAGATTGACGGCTATACTACCTCGGATCTTCTCCGCCAATTCCTTTGACTTTACCGCTATCAAACCGCCCCCATAACTTCCGATCATTTTCGGTAACGAAAATATCTCTACTTCACCGCCATTTGGGAACATAGCTTCCTGCGAGTGAATAATAGAATCAACAGAATCTTCAATGAGGTACGTGCGTGGTTTTTCCGCAAAACGAACAACTTGTCCCCACTTGTGCACCACAATCGCAACATCGCAGTCTTTCGTATATATGGTATTTGGATTCGAAACTCGCCCAATAACGTCAAAAAGGCAGGTGGATGTCCATTTCGGCGTAAAAACGGTGTGGGATCGATTGATACCAAGGTACCTTAAAAGGATCGCGACGGCTGATCGGCCTGAAGGCACCAGAATGACTTCCGCGCCAAAAATATCCTTAAAGAATGCTTCTATCTGACCAACGAACTTCGCTCGTTCTTGAGAAGATTTGTCCTCAACGTACTGCTCGTTGTCGGTAAAAATCGGCTGCGGCCACTGATAGTCATCCATGACAATAACATTAGATGACTTCCTTCACTGTGTCTATTATCGTAGCCATCTGCCGATCTGTTATTCCGTGGTGACATGGGATCGGCACGCATTTCTGAAAATCAGAATCAAGAATGGTTCGATTCACATCAAAATTATAGACACCACTCTCGACACCGACTTCTGACAGGGCTTTCGCGACATGAGCGTTCTTTGAACCGAGGTACAGAGGAACAACCCACGGAATCACATCGCTATCAGCTATGAGCTGCTGTTCTCGCAAACCCCAAAAGACATCTTTGAGTATTTGAAAGTTCTCTTTTCTTTTTTGCAGAGCTCCAGCCTCGATCTCCGCAGCAGTTACCTGTCGTGAGTATGCGGGGCACTGCAACAATCGCGGATAAATTGCATAATGTTTCTCTAGCTCGACTGCATTTTTTTCATTCGGTTTTTTGTCAAAACTCACCCGCTGCTTGAACGACTCCTCTTCAAGATGAGTGTCAGATTTTTGTTGAAGCGCCTTTATGAATTCAAATATTTCTGAATGTCGTGAATAGACGGCACCTCCCACGACACTTGGAAAAAACTTTGAAAAGCTCCAGATCGATGCGTCGCCGAACGTCCCTGCTCGCTGACCACGGTATGAGCTTGAAAAGGCGTGCGCACAATCTTCTATGCAAAACAAACCATTTTTTTTGCAAAAATCCAGTATCTCCTCCATCTTTTGTGGAAAGCCCCACTGGTGATACACCATAACCCCCCTCAGGCCATCATCAGCGACCGTCGTCGGAAATGTATGATGATGCATCGTCATATAGATCCAGCTCCCAAGCCATTTTGGTACAAGCACGCGGTCGTTCTTGTCCCTCAAAACGTCCGCAGATCTATAATAACGAAGCACGTGCGCTATCGCAGACTTTCCTGAGAACGTGTGAATCGTGCCTGATTCTTGATCTCCGAAGATGGAATTACCCGTAGAGAGATTTTTCTTCGGATACGTTGTGTAATTAAAGTGTATTTCCATGATGAAGAAACTCAGTATAATGTATGCTCTGACACTTCACAAAGTATGACCGCAACCCCTTTTGAACTCTTCGGCGAACGTGCACACATAGAAAACGATTTCCTTGAGATCGCGGCTCGATTGGGCTTTCAAAAAGAATCTGAAAAATTCCTCTTGCTCGACTTGGTGCAACAACTATCTCTAACTCCACAGGACACCCTTCTTGAAATTGGTTGTGGACCAGGAAATCTTCTCATACCGCTCTCCTTTTTCGTAAAAAGCGCTGCGGGTATTGATCATGAGAATCTACTTGCAAAAATCCCGGAACGAATTCCACGTGACAAGGACGCCATAACGCTTATCCCCGGTAACTTCCTTGACGTACCTATATCAAAGAAATTTTCTCGCGTATTGATTTACTCGGTCCTTCACTATATGCGCGACGAAAAAGAGCTCATCGCTTTCGTACACAAAGCAGCCGATCTTGTGCAGCATGGAGGTGTTCTCTTCATTGGCGATGTTCCAAACGCGGATCTCAAACAACGATTCCTTTCAAGCGCAAAGGGTAAAAAGTTTACGGTCGAGTGGAAGAAAAAAGAGGCAGAGTATCGTACCTCGGCTCCGGCTCAGCAGGTATTTCAGCCAACAACACCGCTCGTCCGGATCGACGATAAGCTCATCGGAAATATAGTCAAGGAGCTCAGATCACAAGGTATCCGCGCATCCGTAAGATCGCAGCCTAAGGAGCTCGCAATGTCATACACACGGATCGATATAGTCGGAAAAAAGAAAAAGTAGCGGTTAAAATTCCTTCCTCAATTCCCAAATCGTTCGCGTATTTCCGCGGGACCAACCTTCTTTGAAGTGGCTTATGCCTTTTTCTTTCTGGTCCGCGTCTTCGCCAGCGACGGGGCCGAGTTCGTATGTGGGAATTTTTCTTTTTTGAAGCTCTTCGATGGCGCGCCATTTGAGTAGATGGCCAATGTATTTTTCGGAATGATCGGGATCTATTGCGACCGAATTGTCATAGGCCGCGTTTTTGTAACATGAGACAAGCAGCATGCCGACGGTCTCCTTGCTCGCATTGTCCTCTGCTACTGCATAAAAACCCTCGCCTGCCCGCACAATATCGGCCTGTTTGGCATAACTCTCGCGGGAGCGCACCTGCCTTGCGGCATTCTTTGTGTGTAGCCGCATATAATTCTCTTCGATTTCTTTTGTAACTGCCGGCCCATCAACGACGGTCAAAGCACATTCCGGAGCAAATTTTTTATGATAACGAATATAACGTTCACGCACTTTCAGGAGCGTGTCGTTGTTGATCACTACGACGTGCGAGGGAATCTCTTTCAGGCCATATCCGAACTTTTTGGCGATTTGAGTGACGACTCCGACTCCGCTCTGCGTCCGCGTCGGCGGCGTGTACCACAAGCGCGAGCGTCGTGCGCCGGCATCTTTGGCTCGTCGCTCAAGTTCTGCAAATGCGAAATCTTCTTGGGATTCCGAAGGATCTTTAAAAACCGGGCACGGCAAAATGCCGGAATAGTAGAGAGCCTCCGGTTCACCTGCTGAATTTTTCAGAATGTGTAGCGGCACGACTCCGATCGGCTCGTCATCTTTATAGACAAAAAAAGAAAGGTCGCGCGCGTTGGCGCCGCCCGCGCACAGGTTAAATTCCTTGGCACTCCATGTGTGCCAGTGCCACGCTTCTGGCGAACTATCGACAATCTCCTTCCACAAACTCGGAGCATCCGTGACACCGAAGACATCTTTGGTGATCAGCTGCAATTGCTTGGTCATGCCTTGATAAAGTAGCCGCAGATCTGCCGTCCTGCCCCCAGATCGGCAAGAGCCTCATAGAGCCTTATGGTTTTCTCGACCGAGATACCGCACTGAAAATTCTCAAGCCATACAGAGGCGCGATAGCAATTTTTTCCACGGCTTCGAACTTTGACGTAATTGGTATCGGGATTGGCCAAAAAATAATCGATCGGAAAATTAGCAACGACTTTATGCGTTTTAAATCCGGTCGACTCGTGGGTACGCACGAGCGATCCTTTGGTGAAATAATTGAGGTGATCGGGATAGTGGACCCAGAATTCCTTGTTGATCTTGCCGGCCTTGAGGAGTGCCCTCTGGAGCTTCGAGAAATCGTTGGGCACGTCGACGACCAAAAGCCCCGTTGGCTTTAGCAATTTTCTAATTTTTTTGATAAGAGCGACCGGATCGATCACGTGTTCGAGGACATTCACAAGCGTGACGCAAGAAAAGGTTGCCCTCTGCGCGACGAGCGCATCGATATTGCGATAGATATCGCCCTGAACAACATACTTTTGCAGTGCAGGATTGTGCCTTCGGCAACCGCTGATGGAGAAATCCAACCCTTTTACCTCCCAGCCTTTATCCCGAAAATATTTCATCGTAAATCCCTCGCCGCAACCAATGTCGAGCAGCGACATCCCGGTGCGGGATTTTTTGAAACATGAATTCACGACCTCATATTTGAGGGCATTGTTGTTGCGGATATATTGCAATTCATCCTTGTCGTAGGCAGCTGCATAGAGTCCATGGCCCGCCTGATAGTATTGTTCGGCATAAAATTTCTGCAGCTCCTCCCGTGATGGTTTCTTGGCCACCTCTTTGAACCCGAGTTTGTTGGTGATGATTCGAGGGCTCGTATCAGTAGTTTTAGACTTTTTCATATAGGGCGCTCTATCCGAATTACTGGGAAATATATTCGGTGTATCCTTTGTAAAATTTGGTACCATTTTTCGGCGGCGTGTACGGCGAAAGCGGCTCGCCGGAGCGCTCCTGAATAGCCCAGAGAACGTCCTTGAATCCGAGCTTATGTCTGAAAGCGACCGTACTCGAAAAACGCGGATTGATCTCGAAGATGCATGGACCTTTCTTGGTGAGACGTAACTGCACGTTGATACTGCCACGCAGATCAAGCGCCTTAGCGAGCGCGAGCAGCACACGCTTGATCTCCGGATCCTCCACGATCTCACCGGAGACCGTAAAACCCGAGGTTCCTCCGGAAAGCTTGCGTTTCATTATGATCGTACGCGCACTGCCGTCACGACAACCGTAGAGACCTGCCGTAAATTCGTCGCCATTCAGTAGTTCCTGCCAAATGTTATCCGGATATCGCGGACTGAAATAATCGACCGCCTCTTGGTCCTCAATGGGCATTACTCTCCCCCTTCCATTCAACACTGGACTTTTCATGATGCAGGGCAATTCACGTGGCGGACCGTTGCGAACACGCGATGTCCACGGATACGGGAGATCGTGCGACCTCAAAAATTCTGCGGTGTCGAATTTATCGACGCTCGCCTCGAATGCTTTCGCGTTCGGCATAATTACCGGCACGCCTTCCATCACCTCTGTCGCTCCTATTGTGTACCAGTGACGTATCTCCGCTTCCGACACAGGCATCACGAGATCGGGAGTATATTTTTTGAAGAGTCTTTTCAGTGCGTCGGCATACTCCGGCGAATCGCAGCGCGGGACGGTATCGCAGACATCGAAAACGAAAAGTCCGGGATTATCCGCATTGACATCGATACCAACGGTCCTTTCGGCGATCTTCAGATCTTTGAGAATTCGCCCGACCGAGGTGCCGATATCTCCGCCGCATCCCGTAACCATGATAGTTTTAAAAGTTTTCATATTATCGTTGCAAGACTTCTCGCAAATATTTGACCGACGGGTCGGTCTTTTTCGTCTCCTCTATGAGCGGCACTATATCAAATGGGCTACGTTTGAACACAACATCCCCACTTGCCGTATCTATGACCGCCCAACTCGCCTGACCTCCATGATCCCGAGCTTGTCCGACCGATCCGGGATTTACCAAGGTCGCGCCACTGCCGCGATGGATGAACGGATGGTGCGTATGTCCCATCAACACGAAGTCGGCGTCCATTTTCGTGCACTTCTCGAGCGTAGCGGTTGGCGCGTCGGGATAAATGTATTCGTCGTTCTTCCACGGAGAACCGTGACACAAGAAGAAGCGCTTGCCTCCAAGTTCGACGGTCGCCGTCTCAGGCAGATTTGTGAGCATATCGATCTCTTTGCTTGAAAGCGATTTGAGTGCGATGGAAATCCCGTGACCATATTTCTCCTCGATCTTGCGAGCCATCTCCGGGTCATTCCGCACCCCCTTAAGCATGTCTTCGTGATTGCCACGGACAAATGTCTTCTTGAAATGCGAAAGTGCTTCGAGGACTTCATCCGGATGGTAGTAGTACCCGACAAAGTCGCCGAGCACAAAGATGTGTTCTATGTGCATGCCGTGTATCTCCTTCAGAACGACCTTGAGTGCTATTGAATTGCCGTGTATGTCGGAGAGGATCGCGATCTTCATACACCAAGATATTTTTGTATCAATTCCTGCGCAACTTCGTGCGGATCACGGAGTTTGCCCGACTCTTTGAGGATATTGAATACCCGAACGGAAGGAAACTGCGCGCTGCGGATCTTTTTTTGCATATTCGTGTCGATCACGCCCGGCTCGAATTCGTGGACGGAAATTCTTGGATCCGTCTTCGACTGTTTTGCGAGTACGCTAAAAAACATTTTCATCATCGCTTTCGAAGCGCAGTACACAGCCCAACCCTCGATCGGCGTCTTCGCTGCGCCGCTCGTTATATCTATGAAGGTGAGCGATGAGGCTTTTTTGAGTGCGCAAACCGCATTAATGAGAACAATGGCGCTCGTAGAATTGGTCTGGATCGCATCGCGGATCTGATCGGCGGAAATCTCACCTATCGACCCGATCGGATCGATCGTAAATGCGTTGTTAATGTACGCGACTTCCTTGAAATCCAGTAGTGTCTTCATAAGTGTGTCGGCGCACTGCATCACCTGTTCGTTCTGACTCAGATCGCACGTGATGAGCGTGATGTTCTTGCGTCCATTTTGCAACTCAAATTGTTCAGCAGTAAATCTGCGGGAAATCGCAAAAATATGGATATCCTTCTCGAAAAGCGCGTCAAAAATCGCCCGCCCGAGTCCGGAAGAAACGCCTGTTATGATCACCGCCTTTTTCATGTGATGGTGCCGTTTTTTGCAACAAAGAGCCACAATTTAGACATGACCAAATCATACAATAATTTCGCAAGGGAGTCGCTCAGTGCGATTCATGGTACCCATTTTCCTTCGGTTCTCTTACCTCTCGAGATTCATATCACGATTCCGCATTCAGTGATCTGATGAGACCTTCGTTCCTCACCACATCTTTATTGATGGCTCTGATATCAGGATTCTCGTCGAGGAATCGCTTCACGTCCTCTCCGGTAAATGCGGGATTTTTAGGATACAACTCCTCAAGGATCGCCTTTACGACGATAAAGTCCACCGGCTCATCCACTGTCACGCGATACCCACCATCATTCTGCGTATTTTCTATCACATGCTTTTTACAGATCTCCGGGTGGGCGCTCATATAGAGTGTTATATGTTCGCGCTCGGATGGCTTTGTCGCATTTTTATTCGAGAGCTCAAGCATTTTTGACGAAAAGATCTCACAATCAAAGCCTTCGACAAAACTCGGACCCGTAACTACATAATCAAATGTGCCGCTCTTGAATTCGGCAATGACCCTTTCGACCACTTCCACGGGCAATAGCGGGCAATCGCCCGTAAGCCGCATTACGGGATCGGCACCGAATTCCTTTGCTGCTCCCGCATATCTTGCAAGCACATCGTTTTCCGAGCCCCGATATACCGGCACATCAATATCTTTGCAAAACGCCGCTATTGTATCGTCTGCCACATTGGTGGTCGTGGCGACGACTATTTGGTCGATGCCCTTGACCCTCTTAAGCCGCTCGAGAAGGTAATAAAGCAGGGGTTTTCCGAGGACTTCTTTGAGCACTTTTCCGGGGAGTCTCGTGGAAGCTACTCGAGCCTGGATAATTGCAGTCAACATAAGGTGATAGTAACGATACGAAAAGATGACGTCAACGTCTCACAAAAGCCGCTTTCCCGGAATAATAACTACGGCGGCGAGGCGTCTCAGATCTTTTTTTTGTTCCACAAACTCGGATTTACAACTGCACGGTCCACATTTTTGAATGCCTGTGATATTTCCTGCAAAAAATCCTCAGGCGAACCTTCCTCGGCCATTTTTGCGACTCGAAAGATATCCTCGAGCTGCGGAAGCGTTTCGACGCCAAATACGATGTGCTCGATATGCGGCTGCTGATGCACGAATATGAGAGATGCTTCATACGGACTGAGGCCGTACCTCTGCGCTATCGCTTGGAAGCGAGCTACGTGCCCCTTCGCATGCTCGAGATGCGCGGGTATGCTCTCCGGCGTCATCAGCAGCAAACCCTGCAGTAAGGGACTGCGCGCGAACACAGTAAGGCCAGCTTTTTTTGCCCGACTGAAAAAGTCCGTTTGCTCCAAACGCTGATCGAGCGCGTTGTATGGGATCTGAATATAATCGATCCCGAGGTCGAGTGCATGAAGAGCATCTTCCTCGTCATATATAGAAACACCGATATTTCTTACAAGGCCTTTAGCTTTTATATTTCGCAGGCCCTCCATCACGCCCTCTTTATACATATCCTTTGCCCCGTGGAGTAAATATCCGTCAACTGCGTCCAGCTGCAGGCGCGATAATGAGCCGTGGAGCTCTTTTTCAATGACCATAATTGGCGATTCGGGGTACTCATCGAGAAGATTGGGCTTTAATTTCGTGATAATGGCTACATCTGCGCGGTCTCGCGAAGAAAGCCACACACCTATCACCTCTTCTGAATTCCCGTATGCAGTCGCCGTGTCGAGCGTATTGATACCGCCATCGTATGCCCTGTCCAATATCTTGAACGCCTCATCGCGCGACGGCTGGCCGGTCGTGTTGCCGATACCATAGCTAGATCCGAGCTGCGCCGTGCCGAGCACGAGTTTCGACTTTGCACTCATAGTGGCAACTATACAGGCGTTTTTTAAAAAAGAAATTCCTTGCTCAATTGCCGAGGTATCAGCCCTGAGCGACACGTATCAATTACAGACCTTCTTTCACAATATAAGCCGATGTCGTTGGTGCCATTTGAGGCATATGGAGCTTGTAGTTGGTTCCTTTGAAAAACTCATGGACTGCGTCTGATTCTCCGTGACCTCGTTGACCGTAGTCGTCGAAGACGACCAGTCCGCCCGGAACAACGAGCGGGAAAAAGTGCTTCAAGATCGCCATGGTGCCGTCATAGTTATCAACGTCGAGATATAAGAGCGCAATGCGAAATCCGGGATTTTTGGCGGCGTACTCTTTGGTCGTGCGTGTTACATCTCCCGCGATCAGCTCCACATTGTGAATGTCATGCGCTGCCAAATTTTTTACTATCTCCTCTTTTTTTACGGTCTTATCGACATGCCAATCGACAAATTTTTTGTCATCCGCCCTCGTAAGTTTTGTTGCGATCTTCGTACCGAACAGGTCGAAGCCGATAAGTTTTCGACCGCTGTTCGGCATCATGATACGGCACAGTTTTGCAAATGTATAAAAACCGGTCCCTTTGAATACGCCGCACTCGACGATGTCGCCGGGCACATTCTCGATCATTTTCATTTGTTCATAGCGCGTGAGGATCTTTTGCAAACGATCAACGCTCACGTTCTGAACGAACGAGTTGTAGAGGTCATGCGCTTCTTGGGTGGTACTCATGTGAGCAATCTAACAGAAATACTCCGCACATCAAGAATACGAAGCCATGATCCCTCGGAGAGCCTTAATGACGATGTCCTGCTCCTTTTTGATCATTGTGGGATAGACCGGTATCGAAATTTCAGCGGCAACGAAATTTTCGGCGACAGGGCAGATGCCTTCTTTGTATCCGAGGCGCTCATAGTAGAGATGGCGATGAACGGGAAGATGGTGGACGTGCGCAAAAATGCCTGCGGCGCGTAATCTATCGAGGACCTCGTTGCGCTTCGAGGCGTCTTTGACCCGAATTGGATAGAGGTGCCACGCGCTGCGCGCACCTGCACTATCCGGCTTTGGCAAAATAATATTTTTGATACCGGCGAGCTCTTTGTAATAGCGATCGGCGAGGGCGCGGCGTTTTTTGATGAATGAATCGAGGCGTTTCATTTGGTTCATACCGAGCGCCGCCTGCATTTCGGTCATGCGGTAATTGAATCCAAGCGCCTGCATTTCCTGGTACCACGCGCCCTGATCTTTGCGCACGAGGTCATTTTTATCGGTGGTTATGCCATGGCTGCGGAAAAGGCGTAGCTTTTTTGCATACTCGTCGCTGTCCGTGACGATCACACCGCCTTCTGCGGAAGTGATCGATTTGACCGGGTGGAGAGAGAACATCGTCATGTCGGCATGTGCCCCGACGGGCTTGCCTTTATATGTACCGCCGAGGCTCTGCGCTCCGTCGATAATAAAAACGAGATCATTTTTTTTGGCGACCGCTTTCAATCCATCCACGTCTACCGGACGGCCGCCGTAATCCACAGGCACAAGAACCTTCGTTTTCTTGGTGATGAGTTTTTGCGCACTCGCTACGCTCATGGTGCCGACATCCGGATCCACGTCCGCAAAAACGGGTTTCGCGCCGAGATAAAGAGCGCAGTTGGCTGTGGCAGCGAAAGTGAGCGCGGGCACAATGACTTCATCGCCCGGGCCGACTCCTGCGGCAAAATACGCCGCATGAAGCGCCGAGGTGCCGGAATTGAAAACGACAGCGTGTCTGGTGCCGGAATATTTCGCGAGGGCGGCCTCAAATTCCTTACCCACCGGTCCCTGCGTGACAAATGGAGATTTGAGCACCTTGACCACGGCCTTGATATCGTCGGCATTAATATCTTGTTTGGAATATGGGATCATTGTTGGACTATATCATTTTGCCTTTTAAAAGAACAAGGATCAGCGATTTTCCGTCTCCCAGACGGCATTTCCCCAATAATCGTGGGGAAAGCGGTAGTCGTCGCCTTTTGATTCTTCGAGCGTCGATGTGGAAAAAACAATAAGCACCGTCCCTGCTTCGAGAGCCTTGAAACCGTTGGCATGTCCGGCCGGAATAAAAAGTATCGACGGCTTTCGCGACGAGAGCACGAATCGCTCCACTTTATTTTTCTTGTCGGGTTTTTTAGTATCGTCGAGCTCCACTGCCGCGGCGATCGCTGAACCTTTGGCTACATAAAAATATTTCGCCTCTTTCATGTGTCCGTGAAAAGCGCGTATGGTGTCCAATGAGAAATTCTCGATCTGATAGAAACGCTTGACCCCCTCTAGGGAAAAGCCGTTCACGAACGATAGCTGCCCGCGGTCATCGACAGCGAGTCCGCCTTCGATAATGACCGGTGTTTTTGATGTCATTGCGTCAGTATACACATCTCGCGACGTTTTTCCATTACAGTCAATTTGGTATATAATCCCTTCACAACCAAAAAGCATGCTCGAGCGCACGATCACACGGTATATATACCCCCCATCGACCTCGATAGAGCGGGCTATTAGCGACCTCTATCGCAAGGGCACTACCATGTGCCTCGTTTGTGACAAGAAACGCCGGCTTCTAGGCATCATTACGCTTGCAGATATCAGACAAGGACTTATGAAAGGCGCCGATCCGCAAGCCCCATTGAAATCGGTCATGAATACCGATTTCGTTTGGGCGCCCCTTGGCACCTCCCAAAAGGGCCTCAAGGCGCTCGCATCGCGCCCTTCAGTATTCAAAACAGGAACCATCGATACGATCCCGATACTCGACGACAAAAAACGTGTCGTCGGATTGTATACGGATCTACAAGAGCAAAAGAAGACACTGCACACTGTTCTTGTGACAGGGGGTGCCGGGTATGTGGGTTCGCACCTTTGTCGGCATCTCCTGAAAGTCGGGTACCGCGTCGTCGTTCTCGACAAACTCCTTTTTGGAGATTCGGGCATTAAAGACCTGTATCGCAACAAGAATTTCAAGCTCATCGTGGGCGACATTGGCAATATAAACACGCTGATCAAGGCGATGCAGGATGTTGATTCAGTGGTGCATCTTGCCGGCGTCGTCGGCGATCCCGCATGCGCGCTCGATCCCATCCGGACCATGGAGGAAAATCATTTTGCCACCAAGGCCCTTATCGATCTGTGCCAACACTATCGAGTGTCGCGTTTTCTGTTCTCATCTTCGTGCAGCGTCTACGGCACAAGCACATCGCGCTCCGGCGAACGCAGCCCGCTGCGGCCCGTATCTTTGTACGCCAAAAGCAAACTGTATTCTGAGCGCGAGCTGCTGAGCGCTGCAGGGCCGAATTTCCATCCGATCATCCTGCGCTTCGGAACTCTCTATGGGTATTCCGGTCGCATGCGTTTCGATCTTGTGGTCAATGGCATGACAGCGCACGCATTTTTCAACAAACACATCACAGTAGACGGCGGATCGCAATGGCGCCCGCTGGTGCACGTGGACGATGCGGCACGTGCACTGCTCGCGGCTCTCAAGGCCCCGCTCGAGAAGGTCTCGGGAGAAATATTTAACGTCGGCGACAACAGCGAGAATTACCGTATCGTTGAGATCGCTGAAAAGGTGCAAAAGCACCTGCCGGGGACAAGGATCACACATCTCAATGGCGTGAAAGACCGACGCGACTATCACGTCTCGTTCAAAAAGATCCGTGATGTTATTGGCTTCAGGACTCGTCACTCTCTCTCGGACTCGATACGCGAGATCGTACGTATGATGCGAAAAGGTCATTTCAAAGACTGGCGACACAGGAAATACAGCAACTATCTCACGCTTCGGGGCGTGATGGGAAAGAAGCGGTGATCGAATTTCATTACGATTCGATACGTTTCAGCACTTTCGGTAATTCTCGCAAACTGCGAATGATAAAGTGGTTGTCTTTCTTCCGTGTGACGGACTTTTTTTTAATGCGCAGCATGTGTACGGCGCGAATACCGACATTCTCCGCCCCCGCAATATCTTTAACCAGATTATTGCCCACGAATATTGCTTCCCCCGATCTGATCTTGAGCGCCCGCAGCATGTGAAGGAACGGGACCGGTGACGGTTTGGCAAATTTCACTCCCTTGTCGTGAGTATAAATAATTTTTTTGAACAATTTATTGAGCCTAAGGGCGCGGACCTTGCGACGCTGCACGCTTCCCATTCCATCAGTGATCAAGCCTAATACATAGCCCTTTTGAAGCGTTCGTAACGTGGGCATGGTGCCATGATATGTCGCGATGTTGGGCAGATGAGTACGGTAGACCTGAATGAGCTTCCTAACAAATGCTTTGGAATGCTTGTCGTGGCGCTTGAGAAGTACATCGAATATCTGACCGCGCCCATCACGCCTATATATTTTTAAAAGGGATTTGTAAAGCTCCGCCTCTGTCGAATCGAGACGCAATGCCGCATAGCGAGCCACCGCGCGAAACCCGCTTCTTACGAAATCTTCCTCGTGGTAAAGCGTATCGTCCAAGTCAAAGAGAATTGCCTTGATCATGCGTACCGAATTGGAATTGAAACCAATAGCGGCCCCTTATGCCGCAGGATCTTTCGCCAGAAATCCTCAAGGTCCGTTGTCTCGTCGGCCGTCATGTGATCGATACGAAAACTTCGTGCGAGTAATTCAAAATCCGGATTGGAAAAATCTAAATTCCTGACACGCTTATATTTCCCGATCAGATTCGCCTTGATCATGCCGAAAGCATTGTCGACAAATACGACCACTTTTACGTCGAGGTCGTACCGGCGGATCGTTTCGAGTTCTTGAACGTTCATAAGAAATCCGCCGTCACCGCAGATGGCGATGATAGGGCCGGATCGCGGTAATGCATTTCGCAGCCCCGCGGCAAATGGCAGGGCAAAGCCCATCGTCGATAAACCGTTCGAGAAATGGATGCCGTGCGGCTTGGTCACTTTATAACCCATACCCAACACTTGTTTGTGAATGCCCACATCGGACACGATCATTTCCTTACCCGAGCTGACTCGTTGAAGTGCGTGAATAACCTTAAATGGATTGAACGGGTAACTTTCCATGTCTTGTCCGCGCAGTACGTGTTTCTCACGATCCGCCCGTATTTCTGTAATATATTTCTGTTCCCAAAGACTTCGGTAAGCTCCGCGAAGCATCTTTTCACATAGCACATCTACCATGCGCATGTCAGTTATCTGTGCTTGCGGTTTAAATATTTTTTCTGCTTTTGCAGGAGAGGCATCGATGAGTAGTACCTTTTTCCCTTCAAAGATCCGCGGATGAACACCCTCGACGTAATCATACCCATACACCACGAAGAGGTCTGCCTTGTCAAAAATCTCCGACAAACGGTCCTTAACATGGCGGCTCACCACACCGAGCGACCAGGGGCTATTTTCTGGAAAGCTCCCTTTTCCTGTGAAAGAGGTCACAACAGGAACACCTGCCTTCTCGAAGACTTTCCGAGCCGAAAAGGGCATCGAGAGCGCATTCTGTCCCAAAAAAGCTACGGGGAAGGATGATCCCTGGATGAGCTTGAGAGCGACTTCAATGGGGGCGGATGAAATAGGTACTTCCCGGTGAATTGTTCCTCGTGTAGACGGACGCTTCAGAACAACCTCCTCCATTACGTCCGCCGCAAGTGTGATATGGACAGGACCTTGGCGAGGCTCAAGGGCGATGCGAAACGCTTCGTCGATCACAGGAATAATGTCATCGGCCCTTTTGATGAAAAAGGTCTTTTTTGTGATTGGTGCAAATAACTTTTCAAGATCTATATATTGATGCGCGAGTGGTTTCACAGAGTGTTGTGTGCTCTCCAGTTGACCGCTCAGTGCTATGAGCGGAATGCGACTTTGATGCGCATCGGCCACTGCCGTCACCAAATTGGCAGCACCGGGTCCAAGCGTCGAAATACACACTCCGGGGAGGGCTGTCATCTTTCCAATGGCCGCCGCCATGAACGCCGCGCCTTGCTCGTGACGCGTCGTGATGAATTTCACTTTTGAGTGGCCGATCGCATCAAAAAGCTCGAGCTCATCGCCGGGTATTCCGAAGATTCGCCGCACACCTTTTGAGTACAAGTATTCAAGGAGGTAGTCCGCCGCATGGACCTGACCATGCTCAGACATAAAATTCTTTCCAAAAACGTATCATGCGAGCCGGTTTTTGCTTTAGATCAGTGGGGTATGGCAGATTGAGCGCCTGCAGTATCGAAAATATAAAAAGGTCGATCCCGCCCGCTGCATTCGCGACAACGGTGGCTGAATCGCGAGGATTTACTTCAAAAACTTTCGGCTCCCCTTTCTTATCAACAATGACCTGCACGTTGAATATGGAATCGAACGAAAAAACGCGGGCAATCGAGCGAACATATTCTTCGACTTTCTTATTTTTCTCACACACCCCCTCACGGGAGTGTCCGGGCAAAAACGTCACGCGGCGTCGAGGCACTACGTATATCGGCACTCCATCTTTCGATAGACCATCCGTGCTATATTCGGTCCCCGACAAATATTCCATGACCACGATATCGGGAAACGTGGGGAGCCGCTTGATCTGAGCCAAAAGTCCGCTCAAGGTGATCGTGGGGAGGCCTCTACCGCCGAGTAGTTCATCGCTGAAATCCTCCTGGATCCTCCATACTCCACGGTTGGCACCGCCCGAATAGCTGGGTTTCAATATGACCGCTTTTGGGTAGCCGAGCTGATGAACAGCACGTTCGAGCTCCTTCTGACTGGTGGGTCGATAGAATTTTGGAACGGTAATACCATGCGCGGCGAGCGTCTCAAACATAATGCCTTTATGGTTCGAGTTCCATGTGGTCTCACCATTTGAACAAACGCATGCGGCATTGAGAGTCTCGAATTCTTTTTTATGACGGGAAATTTGCACGACTTCGCGCTCAGCCACAGGTACAATGACATCGATCTTATTTCTTTTTACGATACGCTTCAGGGCTGGGATGAATTCGGGAGACGTAACGACGGGAATTTTCTCCTGTTTTTCGACTCCCGGAAGTTTGAACGGATCCGAAGACGAATCTGCTCCGATAATGGTAAATGTGTAACCCGGATAGGATCTAAGCGCCTCAACTCTTCCAAGGCTCACTGACCCTCGAGAAGAGAGCAGGAGGACGCGGATTTTTTTCTTAGTACGCATAGATTTATTTGGATCGCGGCGGGTCGCACAATGACCAGATAATACTTAATTAATCATCGACCGCAAGCCGGTGTGATCATAGATCCGGATCATGAATTTGGGAGATATTGTTCGAAAATAGATTTTTTTAGAAGTGCTGCAAAGGCACGGTCATACTCGGGCGTACCTGTACCACGAGAATGGTCACTGTGGCTAAAAGTGAACCGCGCAAGTGACGTGTAGAGCGTCGTTGCCGTGAACATCGCGTCATAGTTGGCTTTGTAGGTCCACACGTCTTCCTCGGGCAGATGATGGTATCTCACGCGCCGGGGTGCGCTCGTGTCGCAATCACAGATGAGCAGCGAGCCGCCGTCGGCCACCATACGATCTATCTCGGAAATAGATCTCGTGAGCTCTTCGCGGGCGATCCAGAGCATCACAAAATTGATCACTACGAGGTCGAACGTTTCCTTGAGCGGGATATCGGAGGCCAAACCACGCTTGAGCGTGAGGGCCGGAAACCGTGCTGCACCATCTCGCAGCGCCTCCATGCTTGGATCAACTCCGACGCATGTACTGCCGTATTTTTTTTGAAGAGCTGCGAGCCGCCAACCGTTGGAACATCCGATCTCGAGCACTTTTTTTGGCTTCAGACCATATTGTTCGATAAGCCACAAAGCGGGATCCTCCCGAACGTCTTCAGAGAGCATCGCGGCATTGCGTTTGAACCACTGATCGCCTTCTCCATTGAGGAATGCGGCCTCTTGCGTGCCTCCCTTTTTCTTTTCATTTGCGCGAGCCTTCTTCATCGAGTAGTTATACTACATCCTGACTACCGTCGTCTACGTACTGCCCGAGTTAATTCTTCGGAGGGCAGTGCATGAATCGCCCTCCCATGGTCGAGTGGCGATGGTGCAAAAAGCGGTGTAGTATCGTTTCATGTTCAAGGTACGCGGACGAAAGATCGGTGACGGCCATCCTGTTTTCATCGTCGCCGAGATATCGGGCAACCATAATCAAGACATATCCCGTGCGAAAGCTATCATTGACGCCGCACATGATGCCGGGGCCGATGCGGTCAAATTGCAGACCTACACGGCCGACACCATCACTATGGATTCGGACCGTCCAGAATTCGTGGTAAAGGCGGGCCGCGATTGGAAGGGTAAGACGCTTCACCAGTTGTACCAGGAAGCCTATACGCCGTGGGAATGGCATGCGGAACTTTTCGAATACGCACAGAAGAAAGGCCTCATATGTTTTTCGACTCCCTTCGATCCGACCGCAGTCGACTTCCTTGAGAAGATCGGAAATCCGCTCTATAAGGTCGCCTCGTTCGAGGTGGTCGACATCCCCCTCCTTGAGAAGATCGCGGCGACGAAAAAGCCGGTCATCATGTCGCGCGGACTTGCGAACGTCGAAGAGATCGCTCTCGCAGTGTCGACACTCAAGAAATACGGGACCAAGGATATTATCATTCTGCAGTGCGTGAGCGCTTACCCTGCCGAAGGGAAGGATATGAACCTTGCGACCATCCCCGATCTTCGAAAAAGGTTCAAAGTATCCTCGGGCCTCTCCGATCATTCGATGGACAACGCGCCAGCGATAGCATCCGTCGCGCTCGGTGCCACTGTCATCGAAAAACACCTTACGTTGAAACGCGCGGATGGCGGCCCCGACTCATCCTTTTCGCTCGAGCCTGCGGAATTCCGCGAGCTCGTCAGGGCTGTCCGCCGCGTCGAGGAAGCGATAGGAGTACCGTCGTACAAACTCTCAAACGACGAAAAAGGTCACGCAGATAACCGCAAGTCGCTCTACGTAGCCGCTGATATCAAAAAAGGAGAAAAATTCACGCCTGAAAACGTTCGCTCGATACGCCCGGGCTTCGGTCTCGCTCCAAAGCACTACCGCGCCGTACTCGGCAAGCGAGCTTCCAAAGACATCGCCCGTGCAACACCACTTTCGTGGCGCCATGTATCAAAATAACTACTCGGTGCGGTAAATGTAGGCGCCAGCTAGGAAAGTTTGAGGATCTTCTTTACGTCTTTTTGTTCGTGCAAGTACTTCGGACCGCTGCTTACGTACATATCTTTCGGATCGAACGCCTTCTTGTTCCTAAAGGAATCTTTTGAATCCCACGAACGGAATTCCGGCAAAATAACGTTCACGCTTCCGATATCTTTCGTACGCGTCGCTTCGTGTTCCGTGATCAGCGTCTCGTGGAGTTTTTCTCCCGGACGCATTCCGATGATCTCTATTTTGCACTCCGGCGCGACCACGCGCATCACATCCTCAACGCGCAAGCTCTTCATTTTCGGTACAAACGTCTCCCCTCCTTCCATTATGCCGAGTATGTCCGTGACGAGCATCACAATGTCCTCGATATGGAGCCAGAAGCGCGTCATGCGCTTGTCGGTCAAGGGCAGTACACGGTTTGCCCGATGCTTTTCGATGAGCTCGATGAGGGAGCCGCGGCTTCCGATGACATTGCCATAGCGCACGACACTGATGAGTGTTTTACCATGTTGGCCGCGGTAGGCGTTGGCCGCGACCGCAAGGCGCTCGGCGCACATCTTCGTCGCTCCGTAGAGATTTACCGGCGAGACCGCCTTGTCCGTGGAAATGACGAGTACCCGCTCAACATTGCGATCGAGCGCCGCGTCGATGACGTTCTTCGTGCCGGTGATGTTGGTCTCTATCGCTTCGGTCGGATTATATTCAAGAGCAGGGACTTGCTTCAAGGCCGCAGCGTGTATCACGATGTCCACGTGATTAAAGGCGCGATGCAAACGGGCCGAATCCCGGATATCACCGAGGAAAAAAATCAGTCGGGCATCGTGTCCGAACCGATGAGCCATCTGACTTTGCTTATATTCGTCCCGGCTGAAAACGATCACCCTCTTTACGTCGGTCGTATCCAAAAGGTGCTTCGTCATCGCGGAGCCGAATGTGCCCGTGCCACCCGTTATGAGCACGGTCTTCCCCTTGAGATGTTTGCCATGCATGGTGGAGCATCATATAACATCCGGAGCATTATTTCAAATCCGCCGAAGCGAGCTTTTAGGTGAGTCGCTTGAAGCCTGCCTCGGGCAAGCCGCCCTTGAGATGCGCCATGATGTCATTTTTGGCAATGCGCTCGGCGAGAAAGGCAAAGACGCGGTCGACGGCTTTTTCAAATTGGGGTAGATGCGAGTCTTTGTGTGCATAACTTACGTAGACGATCGGCGATGCGAGGTAGCCTTCGTCGAGCATTTGTTGTGTGTAGAGCGCCTTCAGCGCTACGACCTCCGGATGTTTGAACGTGAAGTTGATGAATGCTCCGGGGCCTTCGACATGAATTGGCAAGTTGCGTTTCTTGCCGACCCTCTCCCATGTTTTCCCTATTTTCCATCCCATTTTGTCGACATATTGAGTTACTTTGAGTTTCTTCAACTTCTTCAGGGTTGCGAGCGCGGCTGCGGGACCGACACGCTCGGAATGGTAGGTGCTGCTGATGAACGACGCCTGTGCCTCTTTCATTATTTCTGTTTTGCCGACGAGTGCCGCCATCGGATACCCGCCGCCCATAGCCTTACTGTAGACGACGAGGTCAGGAGTTACACCTAGAGGAACGTGAGCTCCGGGAAAACCAAGTCGAAAACCGGAAGAAATCTCATCAAAGACGAGGACGGCGCCGACACGGTCCGCTATCTCACGAACTTTGTGCAAAAAATCGTTTTCCGGTAGAGCATGACGCTGCGGCTCCATCGCAATGACACCAATGTCGTGCTCCGCGACGAGTTTCTCTAATTCCTCGATGTGATTGTACCGAAATGGCAGCGCCGTCCCCGCAAGGGCGCGCGGCACGCCAATGGGCTCCAATCCCGGCAAAAGATGGCCGTCGAGTGCTTTTTCGGCAGACAGATTGGTCGCGAGATACCAATCGTGCCAGCCATGATAGCCGCACAACGCAACGGTGTCTTTGCCTACGTGCGAGCGCGCGACGCGGATAGCCACACTCATGATCTCGCCGCCGGTGCGCGCATAGCGCACCTGCCCGGCCCACGGATGCAGACGCAGGAGTTCTTCGGCCAATTCTATCTCTTCGGGAGAATTAAGTGTCGCCTGATTGCCGGCATCGATGACCTTTTTCACAGCTGCATTCACGTCTTTGTCGCGATAGCCAAGCAAATTGGGTCCCACCCCCATAAATGAAAAATCCAGATATGAATTGCCATCAAGATCGATGACCTCGATACCCTTTGCCTCCTTGAAATACGCTGGCCACCCCTCGCGCAGGAATCGTACCGGCTTTTTGGAAAGGAGCGTGACAGTACCGTGAAGAACTTTCTGTGCCCTCTTCCACATCGCATCAGATTTTTTTATGCTTCGTTTTTTAGACATATCGTTGACTTACATGATAATATTTTAGACACGTACCTCCGCATAATACTCGCAGAGCGATTTTTTAAAAAGGATGCGGAATTCCATGGCCATCGCGCCCGATCCATCGTATAACATATGACGCAATGACACGAATGTTCTCTTCGGGCGTGCTTCGAGACTGATCACCATGCGGATTATCAAAATACGCACGTATTGTGGACTCTTCAAACGCTTTGAGGTAGCGAATGAAATCGTCATGCTCAATATGCGCACCGCCCTCGATCTGCGCAAAAGCATTCCTGCAATCCTCGACGCTCGCGACGCGTAATATCCCGGGTAATTCACCCCACCACGGTATACCGAAGACAAGTGGCGGCTTACCGCGCAACGCCGATTCCCATCCTGCCGTGCCTGTGATAACGGCAACTGCCTTCGACCGTTCGATCAAATCGAACGAATTTGTCGATAGTGGCACAAGTCGCACGTTTGGAATGCGTGCGAGCCGCTTATAGTAGCCCCGATAACGAACACTGTTGTATCGCTCCTTGTATCGCAACCACCATTGCGAGGGATGTTCTTTGACATATATCTGCCAGCCCTCCGGCAATGCGGCTGCGAGTGTTTCCACGACCAGTATTTGGTCCGCATAAACGCCGCCCTGCGGACATGTCGTGCGCTCGGGTTGAAAATGGAGAGGAAAATATACGAACGGAAGGTCAGGGTCCACCGGCTGCACGACGGACGCGTATTCATCCTTCAGATTTTTCTCGAAGAAGCGGCGCACGAACTGCACGGCGAGTACAAATAGTGTACCTTTTTGCAAAGACCTCATCCCTATCCGACCGTAATGCACGAAGAGTCTCCGTCCCGCAAGCGGGCTCTGGTGCACCAAGTACGGCGGCGGTGTCAGCGCGCGCTGCTGCTCTCTCCAATAGTCTTGAAGCTCTTCCCCGAGGTCATCGGGTGTAATTTTTTTTCCTTCAAGCCGCTTCAATGCCGCGCGCAACTCACTGTTTCCCTGCCAGAAGTTTTCCGTGAACGGGAGAAGTCGGCACGCTACCCATGACTCTTCAAAGCAGAGTGAAGGGATCCCTCTCTTCAAGCAGATCTCATAGATTATATTGGTGTATACATTGTGTGGAATGGATGCGTGAACGACACGGTCTATCTCAAGGCTGTCAAAGACAAAGGTCCAGTATGCCAGCATAGTAAAGTAGATATGCCTGCGCTCATCGACTGTCGCTGAATCGTATCGCTTGTTCATCATCGTGAGGAGCAGCGGTTCGATGTAGGAAAACGACGCAATGAGATCCGCGGAAGCCGGGGGGATCTGCTCGCCTTGAAAATGAGTCGCCCCTTTGCTGTCCCATGCGTCGTAGTGATCATGGAATATGGCACTCTGCGGAGTGAGGTGTGAGATGCTGTGATCTGCCACCCAATAGATGACCTCGTGTCCCGCTTGCTTGATCTCATCAAGCAGGATTTTTGAAACTTGCTCATTCCCGCTTATCAGAAGCATTATTTTCATACATCGTCACTGACTGATCGTATAGACTTTGTAAAAGTAGGAACTCGTATCGCTCAAAAGATTGTGGGGCGACCCAGTTTCAACGACACGGCCCTCTTGCAAAACTATGAGCTGATCGGAGTGCAAGATCGTAGATAGTCGATGCGCTATTGCGATAATAGTGACCTTGCCTTTCAGTTCGTCGATGACGCCTTTAATATGGGCTTCCGATTCATTGTCGAGCGAGCTTGTGGCCTCGTCGAAAATAAGGATCTTTGGCTTTCGCGCAAGTGCGCGGGCGATCGTGATCCTTTGGCGCTGGCCCGCAGAGAGCCTGACGCCGCGGTCGCCTACTTCTGTATCGAGCCCGTCTGGACATGAGCTAATGAATTCATCGATATGCGCCTGTTTTGCCGCGAGCCAAATATCATCATCTGTAATACTTTCGTCATAAAAGCAAATGTTTTCCCTGATCGTTCCATGTATCAGGAAAAAATCTTGCGATACATACGAGATGTTTTTGCGCCATTGCGACAGTGAGGTCTCCGTACTTGGCACACCATCGAGCAGTATCGCGCCGCCCGTCGGCTCCAGCAATCGCAAGATCATATCGACGCAGGTCGTTTTGCCTGCGCCGGAAGGCCCGACTATCCCGACCATGCTGCCTTTCGCTATCGAGAATGAGACGCGATCGAGAACTTTTTTTCCGGTTCCGTACTGGAATGATACGTCATTAAAGGTAAGTTCCCGCTGAAAAGCGAATGGCCGCGTGCCGGTCGTTTTTTCCTGCGTACTAGATGTACTGATCTCAAATTGAACGGCACGCTCAAGGTGGGGGATATATTCAACCATCGAATGCATGTTGACCTGCATTTGCTGCACATAGGAAAAGATCCTGTAAATGAGATAGAGGATCGCGGGCAGCGCAGCGAGGGTGATAAAGGGTGTTTTGAATGCGAGAGTGAGAATGACGGCAATGTAGATCACTCCGACGGGCGGTATGACCTGGGCTGCGATCTGCTGTAACAGTTGGATCCGAATACCGAGCCTCGTTATTGAATTGAAATACTGATTTCCCCGTTCGATCGCAGGCATTTCCACATTGAACGCTTTCACATTCTTCAGACCGCTCACATGCTCTGATACATGGTGGAGCGTTTCACCGTATGATTCCGCGCGCTCTTTTGAGAAGTGATGCACCCGCCACGCGACTGGGCGCATTACCAAAAATGTGATACCGCCGACCAAGAAGGTGGCTCCCGTGACGACCGGAGAAATTGAAAGTGCTACACCGAAATACATTATGACATTGGATACGAGCGTTATCATTGCGCTGATTTTTACGAGCAAACTCGTCGTCATGGGAGCATCGATCATTAGGATCGATTCGATATTGCCGAGCTTTTGCGTAAGTAAATACGGCCATGAGGAGCGCAGCACCTTACTGAATAGCCTGGACCGGATCGACCGATCATATTCGGAAGTGATACGGATCTGCACATAGCTAATACAAAATGACACCACTGCTTTCAACAAGAAAAGTGCGACGATGAGCGCGAGCAAATATCGAGGGAAAAAAGGAATGTGGAGCAGTGCAAAAAGAATTTTAAGTAAGCGGGAGATCGTGTCTGTCGCCGCGTTCTGAATGCCAAGCACGAGGGAGAGAAGAGGGATCACGGCATTGATCCCGACACCCTCGATGATGCCCCCGATGAAGCTCAAAACGGTCAGGAGCAGTATGTGCCCCCTGTAAGGAGCATAGGCATGCCACGCGATCTCTGCCACATGCCTGATCTGCTTCAAAGCTGTACCTGTATTAGATCCCTTCATTGTCCTTAAACTTAGCACAACAGAGCTCCAAATCCTTGCAAGCATGGATGATATCACCGCTCATACATTGAATAGGGCTGCGTCCACGGCTTCGCACCATGCGTGGTAGACGATCTCATGCACTTCCTGGATGCGTGCGGTTTCGCCCGCCGGGACAACGATAGCGATGTCGGCAATTTTTCGCATAGAGACACCCTTTTCTCCTGTGAGCGCTATGACGCGCATTTTATTTTTTCGTGCAGCTGATATGGCAGAGAGAACATTCGGCGACTTTCCGCTTGTTGAGAATGCGACGAGCACATCGCCAATTCCACCGAGCGCCTCCACCTGTCGACTGAAAATCTTTTCAAAACCGTAATCATTGCCGATCGCGGTGAGTGCGGATGTATCTACCGTCAGCGCGATCCCGGCAAGTGCGCGACGTTCGGCCTTATATCTTCCCGAAAGTTCCGCAGCGAAATGCTGGCTATCTGCCGCTGAGCCGCCGTTGCCACAAATGAGGATTTTTTTATCCCTCTTTAGTGCCTGCATTATTATCTTTGCGGCCTTCTCCACATCCGGCATGATTTTTTGCATGCTTTGCTCTACGACACTCGCATGGCGGACAAATGCTTGGTGAAAAATCGAGTCTTGGACCATACAAAGGCGGCTTGCGCCGCAACACTCGCAGCGTAACCCAAAATCACCTATTGCGAAAGTATGGCTGTTTAGCGCGGTTTTGGCGGAGCTCGCTGATAGTCATCTGTCGAGAATAGGATACGTCTAAAGCCCGCTCGCAGCGTAATCGGCTATCCCGCTTTTAATATCGAACCGCGGCACAAATCCAAGCTTATCTTTTGCGAGCGACATGTCACACTCGGTATGATTTTGGAACGTCGCTGCGATAGGATTCTTAAAATATTCGGGCTTTCTGTCGGCGCCGAGAGTCATATTCAATAGTGATACGACATTGTTGAACGACGTCGCTGCTCCAGACCCGCAATTCACCACGCAGCTTTCTTTTGCGCCAAGCGCCAAGAGGTTTGCCTCGACGACATCTTTCACGTAAATATAATCACGCTTTTGTTCACCAGATTCGAAAAGCCGCGGGTTTCCCTTTTTCATCTGCTGTGCAAGCTGGAATATCATGCTCGCTCGCCTGCCTTTATGCGACTCGCCGGGGCCGTAGACGTTGCAGTAACGAAGACCGACGACAGTGATGCCCTTTTTCGCATATGCAGAGGCTTTTTCATCCAGCACAGCCTTCGACTTCGCGTATGGCGTGAGCGGACGCAGCTTCTGATCCTCCTTGTACGGAACAGGTCCATCGCCATACACGGCGGTCGAGGATGCATACACTATCCTCTTGCAGCCGCTCCTTAGCGCATACTCAAAAAGCGCGAGTGATGAATCGACATTGGCTCGCATCATTTCTTTCTCGTCAGTGGATTGCGTCTCATTGATGGCTGCTTCGTGCACGATGGCATCAAGGCTCCCAATAGAATCCCAGTCGAGGCCGAGGAAGGTCGGCTGAAGAAATTTTGTAATTCCCTTGGGTTTTTGTTCGGCATCGTGACCGGTAATGAGCACTTCATCGCCCCGCTCTACGAGCGCCCTCACGATGTTGGACCCCACAAAACCCGTCCCACCTGTAACCAGAACTTTCATAGAATGTATGACGTCCTATTTTCGACAGTTCCAAATTTTGCCCTACCATCAATGATACTTTGCGCGACATTCACGATTTTTTCGACGGGTATAGCCGCGACCGACGCATTGGAATCGCTCGGAGGATTCTTGTGATTAAAGGATGTGATGCTTGGACTCGAGTGGAAAAATTCGAAGAGACATACGGAGGAGCCGAGAGGGCCGTACATAAAGGGCGTTTCAGGGCCATATAGAGCCACATTTTTGAGTCCGACCATCGCGGCGAAATGTGGATTGCCGCTGTCGTTGGTGATGAGGAGATCCGCCATTGCAAAAAGTTCTAGAAGCTCTCGCAGCGATGCCGTTTGCCCGCAAAAATTCCTGCAGCGCTTATCATTGATCTTTTGTTCTATGAATTCCGCGGCAGACGAGTGGGATGGCGTACCGACGAGCAGCACTTGATTCGAGGGATAAAGCTGGAGCAATTTTCGAATGACTTCCACATACTTCTCTTTCGGGTAATCGCGCATCGGAAGCATGTGGCCCACGGTAGGCGCGACGAGAACGAACGGCCCCACTCCGGTTTTTTTCTTCATTGCGTCTCTCAATGCCGGATCTGAACGATATTCCGGAACACATAACTCGTCATTTGGTATCGGTCCTTCCCAGTTGTAATAGCTCGGCTCATCATCGAGTGCGGCTTTGGTTAGCGCGAGCAGATTCTTCGCTATGTGCATGTTCTGATTGAAATTGCATTTGATATCGAGGATCTCACCGCGATAAAGCCCGCCAGTGGTGTAGCCGTAAAAACCGGCGCGGAATTTCGTTTTGACGAGGCAGGAAATGATGGCGGAGATGCGCGTAAAAAGTTCGAAGTCGATGACAAGGTCGATGTTCTTTTTTGAAAGAGCGCAGGTGATGTTCCATATCGAATACGCAAGGCTCAAAACACTCTTGTTGTCGAGCGCATAGACGTCTTCCGGTGCAACACCGTCGAGTAACGTCCAAAGCTCTTTCGTGCTTTCTGTGCACAGAATGAATATCCGAGCGTCGGGTATTTTTTCCTTGATATGGCGGATCGATGAATACCCCATCACGGCCGCCGCCATTTCCACCAACTCAATTATGAGAACGTTCTTGATCGTCCTGTCTTTCGTGCTCCGGCGGAACATGCGCACGAGGGTGAATAGAAACAGCGCCGCGGAACCGATATACCGGTCAATAAAGCGGATTTTTCCTGTATATCGCATACTCGTAGCAGCAGTATATCGCAACTACTAAAACACACCCGCGAAATCTAATCGCGGAGCCGTGCTATGGCGAAAAGGTCGAAGTATCTCTTTGGCGTGGGTATCATAGCGAGCCAGATAAGTGTCGCCGGAATTCCGAAGAGGACTGCATCCTTGATCCGCGCGAGCATATGGACAAGCTGGACGAGAAATGGCCGCTTGCCGGGTCCTCCTGCAGAACCATTACTTGTTGCTTTTCGCGCGACAGTCACCGCGCCGAATGAGAATTTTTTACCGTACCTAAAACGTAATTTCATGACGATAGGCCAAATACCTTGCGTGCTACGGCGCATATATACCACGTCGAAACCGCGAGCATCGAGAAAGCGCTTGAGCGATTCCCTGTCCCAACAGGTGAGATGCATGGGCGGCAGATCGCCCCTCATGAGCCAGAGGGCGTGTTTGCGATACGGCATACTCATCGCGATATGCCCACCCGGCTTGAGAAGTAATTTTATCGAAGCCATGAACTCATTGTGATCGTCGACATGCTCGAGCACATCGAAAAACGTAACGAGGTCGAACTTTTTTTCGGGATGACGAGCCACGTAATCGGTCACGTTGCTTGCCTCGAGATCACCCGAGCCGGTCACCTTTTTTGCCGACGCGATCGCATCGGGGTCGAAGTCAATTCCCGATATTTGCCACCCTCTTTCCTTTGCTTCGGAAAGAAAGTTGCCAATGCCGCACCCGACATCAAAAACAGAGCCCTTATGTTCGGCGAGAAATGAAAGCGTTTTCTTGTGATTCGTATTGGCACTCCACACAGGATCTGCGTTGCGCGTACCGTATTTCTCATGGTTCTTATACCAATCCGCCCCCGGATTCTTAAGCGGCCACCAGAATTGGACGAGGCAATTCCCGCACTCATATTGTGTGTACGTGGTAACGCCGTCGACATGCGTGCGCCCCGTGATACTCGGCATATCCGCCTTGCACAAAGGACACAATGTCGGGCTCACGGTAGACATACGTTTGCGGGCATCATACCATGGCCGTTATGACGGTTAGAAAACCGAAAAAGCGCAGAGAGAAGGGTAAAATCGTCTTCGCGAACGGTGTTTTTGACCTCTTGCATCCCGGTCACATCTCGCTCCTCAAATTCGCAGGGTCGCTCGGCGACACGCTCATCGTGGGTCTCAATTCCGACGTAAGTACGAAACTGCTGAAGGGTCCGGCGCGACCGATACATGATCAAGAGCGGCGGAAGGACGCCTTGCTACGCACCGGCCTCGTGGATGAGGTCGTGATATTCGACGAAATGCGCACTAATCGCGTCGTGCGTGAGATCATGCCGCACATCATCGTAAAAGGTGCAGAGCACGTCGACATGGAAGCGCTCATTAGGAAAAACGACGATGTGCCCGACGAGATAGAGATCGTCGTGTGCCCTGTGCTCAATGATGAGCGTGGCGAGAAAATATCGACGACCGCTCTTATCGCGAAAGCATCAAAAAAAAATAAAGACTGATCTTTTACCTACCTACACGCATGTAAGACAATCCTGCCGCAGAGAGCTCTTTCTCGACGCTCGGCAATATATTGCACGTATCGAACAGCAGGGGCTTTGACATGACGCGTTTGAGTTTCTTGAAATCAAGACTGCGGTAATCCGGCGAGGGCGTCATGATGAGCACGATGTCCGCGCCACGAGCCGCTTCGTAGGGATCGCGGAAAAAAGGCGACGGAGTCTGCTCGCCCACTTCCGCAGGAATTGCCATCGGGTCGTACAAACGCACGCGGGCTCCCGCTTTTCGCAATTGCGCTTCTATTTCGAGCGGACGCGAGCGGCGGAGCGTCGAAGTGCCCGCTTTAAACGTTACGCCAAAAAGCGCGACGGTCTTGCCCTTTATTTTTCCGAGCGTTTTCGCGAGACGGATCCGCACGATATCGCCACGGCTGTTGTTCTTTTTATCGGCACCTTCTATCACGGGGACTTTGAGCTTATGGGCGCGCGCTGCCTTCAGGAGCGCCTTTACGTCGCGGGCTAGAGAAGCACCGGAGTATCCGGTGCCGGCAAAAAGGTATGTCTTTTTCCCAAAGCGCTGATCTTTTTTAAAAGCCCGTATTAGGTCTTCGACATCAGCGCCGGTCGCCTCACAGAGGTCGGCGAGGTCGTTGGTAAAGCTGGTGCAGACCGAATTCCATACATTGATGGCATGCTTGGTCATTTCCGCGGATTCCGGCGACATGGCCACAAAGGCCTCGCTCAAATTACCGTAGATCTCTTTCGCGGCATCGAGCGCCTTATGAGAATCATAGCCAAGAACGATATGTTCCGGTTCCAAAAAGATCCTGACCGCATCATTGATTCGCAAATTTTCCGGCGCATAGAAATATGAAAATGACAGCTCGGGGCGAGCCTTGCGGATGGAATCGCAGATCTTTTTTGATGTACCGACGGGGATCTGGCTTGAAATGGCGAGTACGACGTTCTGCTTCAACAGGGGCAGTGCTTTTTTGATCGCATTGGTTACGGGAGAGATATCCACCTCATCCTTCTCATTGACGGGCGTGTCGAACGAGATCCATACCACATCGGCACTGCGAATGGCTTCCCAATCCGTGGTGTACGAGAGATTCCCCGCTTTTTGGTTCTTCAGAAGAAGCTCCGGCACCCGCGGCTCAATGAGAGGCGGTATATTTTTCTTGAAATTAGCGATAACTTTGGTATCGTCGGAGATCCCGACAACTTTGTGCCCAAGTTCTGCCAAACACGCGGAATACACTTCTCCCAAGTGCCACAGACCTACGACGGCGATGGTGTACGGCCGCTTCATGGATTGACCCTGCGAAGAGTGCACGCGTCGCTCGCTTGAATTTTCTCGATATCTTTCTTGCTCCATGTGCGCCAACCATCCCATATAGCAGCAATAAGTTTGCCGGAAAGGGTGTGCGAATCATTAGATGCAAGAAAAAGGACGAGGTCTGCGGGGACTTGCGCCGACGTCGTGCCTTTCTCGACGAGTTCTTTTGCGCGGCGATACTCTTCAGCGCCCGCTTTCACTCCGGCGTGCACTATCTCTTCAAGCAAAGGTGTATGAATGGTGCCCGGCGCAACCGCGTTGACGCGCACACCGGTGCCTTTCAATTCAGCAGCAAGTGTTTCAGTAAATCTGATGATGCCCGTTTTTCCCACGGCATAGGAAGTAAAATGTGGCCGCGGCCCGCTGGCGCCACCGCCCCCGAAATTGACTATGGTGCCGCTCTTTTGTTTCAACATGTGCGGGAGGACTGCATGAGCGAAATTCACAGTGCCCAGCAGTGTTACCTCGATATTTCGCTTCCATGTTTTCATGTCGTCCGTCCCAAAAAGACCGATCGGTTTTTGAATAGCAGCCATGTTCACAAGAATATCTATGCGCTTGAATTTTTTGATGACTGCGCCGACAACTTTCTTCGCAACGTCCGGACGGGCAATTTCGCCCACGAAACCGACAGCTTTTCCACCACTGCGTTCAATATTTTTCTTGAGGTCCTCTATCGCCTTTTTATCTTTTGAGAAAATGGCAACGGTCGCTCCCTCACGCGCAAGAGTCATGCACACGACTCTCCCGATGCCTCCCGAACCTCCGGCCACGAGAGCAACTTTTCCTTTGAGTTTCATAACGTGCCATAGTGTATCGTTCTCTTTACAAAGAAACAAGCGTGACATACAGTTTTGTAACAATGACAACTGTATTGATAACGGGCGCATCGTCTGGATTCGGCACGCATCTCGCAAAAGCCTTTGCAGCTGCAAAATACGACGTGGTAGCAACGGGGCGTGACAAGACAAAACTTCTCGCTCTGCAAAAGTCCATCGGAAAAAATTGTACCGTGCTGGTCGCCGATATACAGACGGAAAAAGGACTCACCGCGGTCGCGGAAGCGATAAGCGAGAGGGCCGTTTCCACGCTCGTAAACAACGCCGGCACGATTTCATTCCTCGGGCAAAAGCCTCTTTCCGAATATATCGCTGATATCAACTCAACGCTCATGACCAACACAGCCGCACCTATCGCGCTTTGCCTCGCCGCGCACAAGCACTTTGTTGCCCATGGCGGCGGTCGCATCGTCAACATCAATTCTGCGGCCGGACGGATGGGCAATTTTTCAGAAGCCATTTACTGCGCCTCGAAATGGGGGCTGCGCGGCTTTTCAGAATCCGTAAAAGACACGTGGCTCAAAGAGGGCGTGTATGTCACCGATGTGTTTCCGGGCAAGATGGCCGCCGGCATGGCTGCGCACGTAAAAGGCGTGCCTCTTATCGACCCGGACGAGCTCGCCGAGCTCATCGTTAAAACCTGCGCGTCCGAGAGTTTCTACGTTCGAGATATGGGCATTCAAAGAAGGGTCAAACTCCAGCGTGATCAGTAAAAAAATCGGTTTGTGAAGGTAGCGGTTTGATGTAATATCGTCTGATGAAAGCGGCTGTGCTCGAGGCAATAAATGCTCCCCTCGTCGTAGGCGAGGTCGGCCTTGGAACGCTCCAAAAAGGCCAGGTTTTGGTCAAGAATCTGGTGAGCGGCATTTGTGGTGCCCAGCTGCAGGAAATTGCCGGCAATAAAGGCAACGCCAAGTTCGTCCCTCACCTGCTTGGGCACGAAGGTTGCGGCATCGTCGAAAAAATAGGTCCCGGGGTGAAGACAGTAAAAAAGGGCGATAAGGTCGTGATGCATTGGCGCAAGGGCTCGGGAATCGAATCCGATTTCCCTGTCTACGAATACAAAGGCAAAAAAATGCCGAGTGGGAAAGTTACCACATTTAGTCAGTACTCCGTCGTTTCAGAAAATCGCATCACTCGTGTCCCGAAAAATACTCCCGACGACCTCTGTGCGCTCCTGGGCTGTGGACTCTCGACCGCGCTGTCAACGATCGAGAATGACGCGATGCTTCATAAGGGGGAAAATGTTCTCATCGTAGGAGTCGGCGGCGTCGGCGCATGTTTTATCAAAGCGGCGAAAGTGGCCGGCGCGAGCAAAATAATTTGCGTCGATATCCATGATGCAAAAGAGCAAGTGTCAAAAAAACTCGGCGCTCATCATTTCATACATGCCGCCAAAGAGGATCTCGCGGAGGCATTAAAAAAATACGGCGCCGATGTGCATGTGATCATCGAAACATCGGGCAACAAAAAGAGCATCGAAAGCACCCTTCCCCTTCTTGCGGGCGGCGGACGCTACATACATGTCGGCCAGCCAAAGCCCGGCGAGAGTATTGAGATAACCAACGCGCTTCATCTCTTTGGCGGCGAGGGCAAGACGATCAAAGCCACGCAAGGCGGACAATTTTCTCCGGAAAAAGACATTAGGCGTTATATACAGATGTACAAAACCGGAAAACTCGATATCAAAGGTCTCGTTTCGCATCGCACAAAGCTCGACAATATCAACGAAGCGATTACCATGATGCACGAAGGAAAAGCGGCACGAATTCTCATTGATCTATGAAACATCTTAAAGAAAAAATAATCCGTTACGCCACAAAAACGCAGGAGGGTCACATACCTGCGGCATTCTCTATTCTCGATATTTTGTGGGTTCTGTACGACAAAGTTCTTAAAGTTACGCCAAAGACATGGAAGAATCCCGGCGCCAACCGTTTTGTGCTGAGCAAGGGTCATGCTTCCATAGGCTTCTACATGGTGCTCGCCGAAAAAGGGTTCATAAAAGAAAAAGAATTTCATACATACGGTTCGTTCAAGAGCATTCTCGGCGGACATCCTGATCGGCTCAAAGTGCCAGGGGTCGAAGCCTCGACCGGCTCTCTCGGACACGGATTCCCGATGGCGGTGGGAATGGCTCTCGGCGCTAAGATCAAGAAGGAAAAAAGTAAGATCTATACGATCGTCGGTGACGGCGAATGCAACGAAGGCACGGTCTGGGAATCTGCCATGCTTGCCGCCCACCACAAGCTGAATAATCTTTATTGCATCGTCGACCAGAATCATTCCGGCGACGGCGCCCTCTCGCCTTTTGATATCCGCAAAAAATTCGAAGCATTCGGCTGGCATGCCGTTTCGATCAATGGCCACGATCAGAAAGCGATCTATCACGCACTCACGCTAAAAAGTGATAAACCGGTAGCCGTCATCGCAGAGACCATCAAGGGCAACGGCGCGAAGATCATGGAAAACAGTGCGGAATGGACGCACAAATATCCCGCGCCCGAACAATTAGAAGAAATTGTGGCGAACCTGAAATAGTGTTATGCGCAAACAATTCGCCACGACTCTTGAGGAGACCTTCAAGTCAGACAAGCGGCTCGTGCTTCTCTATGGCGACGTCGGCACGTTCGGTTTTCGCTTTGCACAAAAGGCGCATCCCGATCGCGTATACAACGTCGGCATACTAGAACAATCAATGGTGAGCATGGCTGCGGGCATTGCGATGCAGGGATTCATACCGGTCGTGCACACGATAGCTACTTTTCTCGTCGAGCGCTCACTGGAGCAGATCAAGGACGACTTCGGCTATCAGCGCCTCGGCGGCAATTTCGTGAGCATCGGCGCTTCTTTTGATCTCGCGTCGTGGGGCTGCACGCATCAGTGCCCGGGCGACGTGAGCATTTTGAAGAACGTGCCGGAGATCGAGGTCGTTGTGCCGGGAAGCCCCGCTGAATTCGACTCGCTCTTCAAGCAGTCCTATGACAACGGTCACCCCACCTATTTCCGTTTGAGCAATTTGCGGAACGCCGACTCTCTCACGGTGAAATTCGGAAAGGCAAATGTCATTCGCAAAGGAAACAACGCCACCGTCATTGCCGTAGGGCCCATGCTTGATACTGTGGTGAAAGCGTGCGAGGGTCTCGATGTGACCATTCTCTATTACACGACGCTCCAGCCCTTCGACCATGCGACGTTGCGCAGCAATATCCGCGGTAATAAGCTGATGGTCTGCGAGCCATACTACAGCGGCGCTTTTGCGACAGACATCGCGAAAGCTGCAGACCGTAAACCTCTTGAGGTGCAATATGCCGGCGTACCCCGCGAGTTCCCCCACTACTACGGCTCACCCGAGGAGATCTTTGCTTACTTCAAGCTCACGCCGAAAGATATCCGTAAAAAAATAGTGAAGATGCTCGGTTAATATGAAAAAAGACAAGAAAAAAATCCTTGTGATCGGTGAAAGCTGCCGCGACATCTTCGTCTACTGCGACACCACACGCCTCGCCCCCGACATCCCCGTGCCGGTCCTGCAGGAGCATCGTCGAGTGCACAATCCTGGCATGGCAATGAACCTCCACCGCAACGTGAAGGCTATCTATCCCCACTGTGAGATCGTGACCAACGACAACTGGAAAAACGTAACCAAGACCCGCTTTATGGACGACCGCACCAATCACGGATTTTTCCGCGTCGATGTGGATCACCGCCTCGTCGGCAAAGCCAACGTCCGCAAGATCCCGCTCAAAAATTACGATATCATAGCGATATCCGATTACAACAAAGGATATCTTTCGGAGGATGATATTCGCCATATCTGTGAAAATCATCCGTGCGTATTTATAGACACCAAAAAGCGCGTCTCGGGATTCCTCGGTAAGGCGCGTTTCATCAAAATAAATGAGTACGAATACAATCGCTCGCTCCCTATCGGAGAGCGCCTCGAGAGCAAGATAATCCGCACGCGCGGGCAGCACGGTGCTCTCTACCGCGGCAAGACGTATCCGGTCAAAGAGATCGAGGTGAAGGATTCGAGCGGAGCGGGAGATAGTTTCTTCGCAGCGCTCGTCGTGCGATATGCAGAAACGGGAGACATCGACGAATCCATTCGCTTCGCCAACGATTGCGCCTCCGAGGTGGTGAAAGTGCGCGGCGTGACGGTCATCCGACGACCCGAGGAATCAGTTAGAGCGTGAGGTACACTGGTGCGATGGGTTACGTCAATTCGGAATTAAAGGTTCCCCTTCTCGATGCGATAGATCGTCTGACTATTCTCGAGTTGAAGCAGGAACATTTGATCAACGAGGCGGATCGCCCATCAGTGGAGCGAGAGATCGAATTTTTCAATAAAGTACTCGAGGGATACCGAAAAGACGGTATAGCCATAAAAGACGCGTGGTTTACCGACATGAAAGCGATCAACGCGAAGATCTGGGACGTCGAGGCTGATATACGCATTGCCAAAAAAAGCGCTGCTCCCAACTATGAAGATGTTGGCCACCTTGCAGTGAAGCTTCGCGACTGCAACGATGCGCGGACAATTGTGAGAGACAAGCACACAGCCGAGGTCGGTATCGATTTTTTTGAAACGGGAGATCAGGTGGAGTCAAAAACGCCCCTCAAACTTCCACTTCACGAATCTATTGATCGAGTAACCATTGCATCTCTGAAGGTTGAGCGCTTACCGAATGACAAGAATCATGCCGCCTATGAAAAAGAATTTTCTTTCTATACAAAAGTACTCGACGCATTCCGCGCGGGTGGCGTCGATGTAAAAGACGAATGGATCTCGGGTATGAAAGCCATCAACGCCCGCGTGTGGGATAAGGAGGGCGCGATCCGGCAAGGACGAGAAAAAGAATTTGGCCTCGAAGAAATGGGCCGCCGCACTCTGGAGCTGCGCGATATCGGCAAGGAGCGCGTCGCTTGGAAAAAAAAGATAGCGCAAAGCGTCGGGTCTGATTTCTATGAGGTGAAAGTTTAGGCAATCCGGCTCCGGCGCACATCACGAACGTTGACATTTTTTATAATAAATGTTATATTTTTATTTAGAAAATGATCTCAAACCGAACCCTATAGGAGGGCGCGATGTCGGAATTTAAGATCGAGCCGCTCGCCTCACCTCAGGCATCAACTTGGAAGATCACATTGGACGGCATAGAACACCGTCCGTGCATTCTTCAGGTAGAGCACGCCGAGTGGGGCAAGCTCGCCTTCGGCAAAAGACCGGAGGGTTTCCATGGCTGGGCGTACTGGCCCGCAAAAAACGGAACGGTCACGATTCCCTGGTGCAGAACACCGAGCGGGGAAATACTAATCGGTCTGATCCTCGAATGGCGTGCAGTGATGGGTCCCGAAAAGATCTTCGGGCCTCTCGGCGGCGCTGTTGATCTCGGCGAATCAGTTGCTGAAGCACAACGCCGGGAATCTCTTGAGGAAGGCGGTCTCGAATCGACGCGTGCGGTGGCGTTGCCCGGCTTGCCGGTCAACACAGATCGCACATGCTTTGTCCAAGATCCTAATAAAGGACAGGGCCTGTACTTCTACGGTCTCGAGGTGCCGTTCTCAGATCTTGAGGAGATCGCAGATGATCTGTGGCAACCTCTGAAAGATACGGTCGCCAGTAAGCGAGAAAGCGAACTTCGCTTCCTCCCGTGGAAAAAAGCCATCGAGCTATCTGCCGATGGCGTCGCACTCGCGGGCATCGCTCGCCTCTTGAGAGAGATCTTCTAGATATACAGATCGAACTTATTGCCCCGCGCAACCCGTGGGGCAATTTTTTTTCTTACTGTTCGAGGGTATACTGATTTTGCATATGAAAAAGATGCGTATCGCGCTGATGACGGACCTGCTCGATGTAAAGACAGAACGCGAGCCCTTTTACCGCTACCTCATCTATGAATGGCTCAAGGATCCGTCTCTCGATATCACACTCGTCCATGCAAAACCCTTCCCCGACCAACCGATCTATAAGGATGAGCGAGTGCATGAGATAGTCCTGCCGCGCATTGAGCTGCCTTTCGCATCGCGCTATGTCTCATTCATCCGCTTTTGTCTCACGACCAAAGAGAGATACGATATCGTGCACTGGTTTACGCCGCGGATATTCCCCTTCTTTTGGCTCTTCCCCGCTAAAAAATTCGTCGTCATGACGCATGGCGGGGGCGACATACTCGCACCCACGGATTTCCGCTCTTGGTCACGGTGGATATTCAATCATACGCTCATATGGTTCAGCGCTCGCGTGCACGCGTTCATCGCCGTGTCCGGCTTTGGCAACAGGGAAATCATCTACGCATACAAAGTGCCGCCGGAAAAGGTGCACACCATCTACAACGGCATGGATAAAATATACGAGCGCGAGCCGAGCGAGGCACAGACGCGAGCCGTCCTTCAGAAATTCGGACTTGAAAAAAACAATTACATCCTTTTCCTCGGCCGTTTCCGCCTTCACAAAAATGTGGGCAATCTCGTGAAAGCCTACATTCTGTATCGTGAAAAAAATCCCGAGGCCAAAGAGAAACTCGCGCTCATCGGCAGCAGTAAAAATGAATACGTGCGCACGTTCGGGGCATTGCCTGATTCGCCATATGTCGCGGATATTATTTTCGGCGGTTTTGCGCAAGTGGACGAATTACCCTCGCTCTATGGTGGCGCCTTTGCACTTTCATTTGTGACTTTAAACGAGGGTTTCGGAATGCCCATTCTCGAAGCGTGGGCCTGCAAGACACCGGTCGTCACCTCGAACATTTCCGCAATGCCCGAAGTCGCGGGCAATGCCGCTATCGTCGTAGATCCAACTAAGCCGGAGGCGCTCGCAGAGGCGCTTGCGATGCTACGGATCAAGGATGTGCGCGAAAAATTGATAGAGCGCGGCTACAAGCGAAGCCGATTCTTCACGATAGAAAGATGCGCAGCAGCTACGAAAGCATTGTGGGAGCGAGTGCTCCGCGGCCAAAAGCAGATGCGTTACGATGAGCCGCCGCTAGGGCCGGAAACGCTTCCGTACGAGATGCCGGATCAGTGAATGTCCGGGAACCACTGATGCCAGCCGCTCATTTCAAATTCATGGCCTAAGGATTCCCATTGGAGCAGCCCGAGCAGCGCGATAAGTACGATCTCTCTCATAGAGAGATTCGGAGGATCTTTGGCATACACCCGGAGCACAAAGAGATACACGGGCAAGCTCAAAAGCATAGCAACGCGCGTATGATCATTGGTGACAAGGCCGGTGAATAACATGATAGCGATCACGGATGCCGCGAGCCGCCAACGCCCGGGTTCTTTCCGGAGCCACATATGCACTATCGGTACCAGGAAGAAGCCGAACGCCAATAGGGATGCAACGAGAAGGTAGAGAGAGAAAGATGAGAATGATATCCGGTCGTAATAAAGCTTTGCCCAGTACAATCGATCCTCCGCATTTGGCCCGATTATAGCGTTGTACCCTACGTACCAGATGAGCCCTCCTGCAATTCCGGGAATTGACCGCGCTATCTTTCGCCATTCAGATGGGAACAAAAAAAGTTGTAGAGCAAAAATGATCAATGCTTGTTCGCGGTGCGCCAGTATAAGCAAGAATGCGGCGCCATTCTCCAGCAGAGCGGACTGTGCTGTGACAAAAATAATGTACGTTAGTACGACAAATGCGTCAGATCTTCCGACGTACGTGTAAAGAATGTGCAATAAGGGGCTCAGCGATAAGAGCGCGAGAAGAATACCTGCGGTCCTGACATTTTTCGTCAACGACCGAACCAGCGCGAAGAGCGCGAGGAGCGTAACCGCGAAGAAGCAGCCGTAAAATATATAGATGGGTAATTTACCCTCGATCCCAAGCATGTGTCCGATGACCGGACTAAGCATCGACGTGTGTAAAAAACCCTCTCTAATGAGAGTATAGGGATCATGGTGCAACAAAATGAGGCTCGGTACATTGCTCATTTGCCCCCGCCACACGAGGGTAGCGAGCACCTGATAGCCGCAAAAAATGACAAAAAGGCGAACCCACTGATCTTGGAGCAGGACATATGCCCGCAGGTGAAGGTTGTCGAGCAGATGCCCGATCTTAGCGGCCATGTGAGCATTTTAACTGAACATGCTATATTTGCCACACATGCGCAAAAGCGATTTTTGGAAACATAAGCGGGTATTCGTCACCGGGGCGAACGGCTTTTTGGGAGCGCACGTGGTGCGGGGCCTCATAGCAAAAGGAGTTAGGCCGGTAGTGCTTATCTATGAAGACAACCCCGGTGGCATCTTCGATCAAGAGGATTTCGCCTCTAAAACCACGGTCGTACGCGGAAGCGTCGTAGATCTCCCGCTCATGGAGAAGATCATACGCGAACACAAAATAGATCTGGTTTTCCACCTCGCGGCGCAGGCAATAGTCGACGTAGCGCTCGAAGACCCGCTTGCTACATTTGAAGCCAACATCAAGGGGACGTGGAACATTCTCGAGGCATGCAAGCACAATCCGGGTGTAAAGAAGATAATAGTCGCCTCTTCCGACAAGGCCTATGGCGAACAAGAGACCTTGCCCTATGTGGAAGACAAGCATCACCTGAACGGCGCATATCCGTACGAAGTCTCGAAGGTCTGCGCAGATCTCATCACACAGAGTTTTTATAAAGCGTACAGTCTACCGGTTTGCATTACGCGATGTGCAAATCTGTACGGACCGGGCGATCTCAAAATGAACAGGATCGTGCCCCGCACCGTCGAGCAAATTTTTAACGGTCGCCCGCCGATCATCCGCGACACCGGTGAATCGCTCCGAGATTATCTTTTTGTCGGGGACGCCGCGGAAGCATATCTACTCCTCGCAGAAAAAATGGACGAAAAAATGTTCGGTCATTCGTTCAACTTTTCCACGAACAAACCTCTCTCCGCTTCAGCGATGATCAAAGCGATCACCAGAGAGATGAAGGCCGACATCGCGCCCAAGGTGGTGAAGACACACGGCATGGAAATCAAGAATCAGTACGCTTCGTTCGATAAAGCCAGGAAGATACTCGGATGGAAACCGCGGCACTCGCTTGTGGAGGGCCTCTGCGAAACCATACCGTGGTATGTCGCGCACCTTGCGGGACAACGTGTTCATAAAACACCTCAGCGTGAAAAAGTTCTATCAAGATAAGCGCGTTCTTGTCACGGGAGCGGGTGGCTTCATCGGCTCGCATTTGGTCCGCGCACTCGTGCGAGAGGGAGCGGATGTGTTCGCGGTCGTGGGGCGACAAAAGAATGCGCAGCGTCTCTCGGAGATAAAGAAAAACGTAACAATTCTCTTCGGCGACCTTACTGACGTTACAGTCGCCAAGAAGATCCTGAAAGCAAGCAGGCCGGCCATCGTTTTCAATCTTGCCTCTCCCATGAGTAATAAAAGCTCTGCGGAATTGGATGCCGCACAAAACATCTTCGACATTACTCGCGCCCTATTATTAGCATCCGCAGAACAAAAGGTCTCGCGTTTCATTCAGATGGGCTCAATGGAAGAATACGGCGCTGCAAAAGCGCCCTTCAAGGAATCCGCCCTCGAACAACCTGTTTCTCCGTACGGAGAGGTGAAAGTATCCACCACACATTGGGCGCTCGGATTTGGCACCGCGCAAGAAATAGAGACCGTCGTAATACGGCCATCGGCTGTCTTTGGCGAAGGACAGGACTTCGGTCGAATGCTCGTGCCCAATTTCATCAAGGCGGGACTGGAGGGAATGGATTTCGATATGCATGAAGGAAAAAATCTTCGTGATTTTATATATGTGGAAGATCTTATCGAGGGAATGCTCCTCGCCGGAGCAAGCGAGAAGTGCGCTGGAGAGATCATCAATTTCGGAGCGGGAACTCCTATCGAAGTGCGGAAAGTCGCCGAGATGGTCAACGAGGCCATGGGCGATCCGATCCGTATAAACTTCGGCGCGCAGCCGATCCGGAACAATGAAAGCCCTGTCGCATATTTGGATTGCTCAAAGGCAAAGAAGCTTCTTGGGTGGCACGCGCGCACGCCGCTTAGGGACGCTCTCCAAAAGACCGTCGCATGGTACAGGGACGCGCACCGTTGAACCTGCTTAGTGTAAACCCTTGCTCCCCCAAACAAAGAAGTAGTAGCCGGTGTAGTTAAAAATGAAACCAATGCCGACGCCAACGATGAAAGCGCCGTTCAGGAAAAGCGCGTTCGTCGAAATGTGTTCGGCAATGAGCAAGCAGATCCATTGCGTAGCGAGCGACCCGCTGCTCACGAGGTGGAATTTGAGTATACGCTTGTAGAGCGGGGTCGAGCGATCCACAGAATCGCGGAAGGAAAAGCGCTCGTTGAGCGTAAAATTCGAGATGATCGCGCATTCAGCGCCTATCAGTGTCGCGGTACTTGCCGCAACGACGCCCCACCAGATACCGAGCGTCTCGAAAATTATAGTCTGAAAGAGCGCGCCGATGCCTCCAATAAGGAGCACGCGGCCCATGCGCGGGATGTGGTGTTTGTGCGCATGAAAATGCTCCTCCAAGCCCAATAGTGCCGCGAATTTTTGTAAGAAATCATTCATGCAGTCGATATACCACGATATCAGGTCCGAGCGAGGGTGCTGAGAAGAGCGCGCTGAGGGGTGCCTTGAAAGAGCTGTTGGTGATCGAGGTGTCGAGACTAGAACCGCTGAAGCGCATTATTTCTTTGGAGAGGGTGGTAAGTGAGGTCAATGCTCGGCTTGTTGTCGAGCCGGTCGAAGCATCCTGACTCACCATAAGATACTTGTATCTGCGCTCATGCGCATATGCGGGCAATTCACTAAAAAATGCGTCATTGTGAACATCGTAGAAATTCAAAGCGTGCGGCGCAGTGCGCGCCGGCAGCGTGGATTCCGCTTCATCAGTTCTGCGTATGGCGCCAGCATCAATTGAACGGAGTTCGGCTACGCTCGATGTGCTGGCGAGTAATCGCAGCCCTTGCACGTAGATAAGTACATTATCAGACGCGTGAAAATTGGTCATGGCCCATTCACGCGCCGCGACGCGCGTGTCGCTCCGCACCGCCAAATACGAAAGACGGATGGATGCGATCAGTGGAATACAAAGTAACGCGCAAAGAACGATCGCCGATCTGCTGTTCCATAGCCGCGCTATACAATAACTGCCAACGATAGCAAAAAACGGTACGAGCGGCGCCATGAATCGTGGATCAAATCGATAGAGGAAATAGAACGTCGCCACGTAGACCAAAAACCAGCCCGAAATTATGATGCCGATCCGTCGTCGCTGCGCGAAAAGAAGCGTAAGTCCGCCCAAAAAGAATGACACGATGATCGGTTCGGAAAATATCATCTGCGAAAGCGCGGACCACGGAGCAAGCAGAAGGTCGATTATATTTTTATGTTGAGCAAGGGTCACGTCACCGAGAAATGCGTTGCCGCTATGCCAAAGTATTGATGGGATCGCAGCAAGGACAATAAATGAGAGTACCGCAGGGACAAGTTTGTACGCGTCACGAACTGCATCTCCAAATGTCCTGCCATCAAAACACAGATAGTAGAGACCGATCAGAGCGAGCGAAAGTGCCGAAAGAGAAGTAATTCCCATCCCGATGCCTGCGATCACGAGTCCGATAGTGTAGCGCCGTTTAAAACTCCATGTCTCTCGGGTCAAAACATACAAAATGAGAAGAAAGATGACCGATGTAGGCATCCAATTCCTTCCCACCATTGAAAGTGCGGTATGTAATAAACTCGTTGCGAGGAGAAATGCGGCTGCAGCTGCGGCTACGCGCGAGCGAAACCACGTCTCGCTGATGCGATATACGAGATACACGGAGAATACCCCGAGTAGTACATTTACAAGACGTGCTGTTATGAAAAATGCCGAGAGGTCGGAGAGCAGTGTCGCCTGAAAAAGTGCCGTACTGCCGTGCCAGAGTAGATACTTGATCCCAAGGATAACCACGAACGGTGGAATGAGGACGTACGAAAGATACGGCGGGTACGGCAGTATGGTTTTAAATAATTCCGGATGGAGTGCGGGAATGAGTGTGTGCGCTTGGATCATCTGCAGAGCCGCGTACGTGAACGGATATTCGTCATTCACCACCGTGAGCGGCAATCCGTATCCGACGCCGACGACACGCAGCACGAATGCGAGGACAAGGATCGCGAAGAGCGGCCACTCACTTCTGATCTGGTTTGTGATCCGCATATGCCAGTTCATACTTTTAGCTCTTTAAATTCATAGAAATAAAGTGCGCAATGTTTTTGGCGCGATCGGTCCACGTGTATTTCGTGCCGAGGGCGTACGCGCGTTGGGACTTTTGCAGCGCCACCCCTGTGTCCGTACATGCGTGCACAATGTTTCGCACAAGATCCGTAACATCGTCGGGTTTGAAAAAATAGACTTCTTTGTCGGAAACGATCTCCCTGATGCTCGGTAGGTCGGAGACAACGATCGGACGTTTCGATACGAGATAGGTGAAAAGTTTGAGCGGCGATGTGTAGCCCGTGGATATCTCATCTTTTCCGGTATTGGGCAGCACGAGAACGTCCGCGGCGATTTGATTGTCGGCAAGCTCGCGATAGGGTCGCGGCCCGAGGAATAGAGCGCGGGGATAGCGATTTCGCAGCTCTGCGATCTCATGCGGCTCTCCTCCGATAAGTGCAACAAGAATATCGGGCGCGAGAAGCTCGGCTGCTTCACACAATGTCGCAGCACCCTTCCATCCGTCGAGACGACCGATGTACATCGCGATCTTCGCGTGACGCGGCAGTCCGAGGCGTGTGCGCGCCACTTCAGGAGTCTCGTGCGGCACAAGGTCATCAAGCGCTACTGAATCGGGTGCGACCATGATCTCACCGCCTTGAACTCCTTTCGAAATATAAAGCTCACGCAGCCCTTTAGTGATCACGACGACCCCCTTCACTCGGCGCAATAACCGTGCGACAAGAGAGTCGTAGCGGCCGGTATGGGATTCCCAATACGTATCTTTGCAGACCATGGATGCCGCAAACAACGGGAGTTCGTCGCGCGAATATACTGTATCTCCCCTATGCAGCAACGCGTACAAAAATACGGAAATTGAGAACGAAATATACTGGAGCCAAAATCCCGGGTAGCCGAAACGGAGCGCATCGATCGACGGCAATGACACGACCCGAAAGTTCCTCTTCACCTTATAGTATTCAAACGGCTCGGCTTTCAGCGGATTGAAGCGCCATGGCTTTACGAGCGTGACGTCGTATCCGGCATCAGCGAACGCTTCGCACATCTTGGCGATCTGAAGCCCATGAGCCTTCTCGGTGGGAAATCGCACATTGGCGATATAGAGGATCTTCTTTTTTGAAGAGGCTTCGGTCATACGCGTATTTCGAATTTCCGTGCCCATACCTGCAGCGCAAGGAGCGCCCACAAGACAGGGAGATTGTAGCGCCGGCCTTCGAGATGGTCGTCGAAAACCTGTGCGATTCCCTGCCAATCAAAGAGATCGCGCGTCGCATCCGAATACGCCGGCGAGAGCACCTCACGTGCGTAGGCAGTAAATTCCGGAACGCGGAACCATTTTGCCGATGGCGAGAACCACCCCCGCTTTGGTTCGCTGTACAGATATTCCGGCAACCGGCCCCTGAATGAGCGTTTTAATACACGCTTGGTGTCACGCAGCGTCACCTTTTCAGAAAATGGTATCCGGGACGCAAGATCAACCACCTCATTATCGAGGAGAGGGACTCGGGCCTCCACAGCAAAAGCCATGGCCATTTTGTCGGTGCGCATGAGCGATTCATCGACAAGCCACCATTCTAGGTCGAGTCGCATGAACGCATCGTTGAATGAAAGATCGGTTCCGAAGGAGCGCAATGCTGCAGCGACTTTCTCGCGCATCTCATCGCCCGCGTATGCAGGAGTCACTTCCTTTAGAACTTTATTTTTTATGAAATGGAACAATTCATATCGTAAGGCATCAGGCGGCGCATTGAGTTGTGAAAACTTTCCGTATCGCGCGAGCGCCTCGCGCGCGAACGAGGGGACGAGAGATTGATATGCGTCCATTCGACGGCTCATCAGATATCGCGGATATCCGCCGAAGAGCTCGTCGCCGCCGTCGCCGCCGAGAACGACCGTCACTGTTTTCTTAGCTTCCCGCGCAAGCACGAATTGGGCCATCGCGGTTCCGTTGCCATTGGGCTCATCGAGATGATAGACGGTATCCTCGAACAATTCCGGCAACCCGTCGGTGCCGAGTATATACTCGTGATGCCGAGTCCCGTAGTGTGCAGCTGTCCGACGCGCCAGAAGAAAGTCCGCGTTGAATTTTTTCGACTGAACATTGCCGTGAAGTTCAAATCCAACGGAGTACGTGTCGATCGAACTGCGCGTACGCGACATCGAATCGACGACGATACTTGAGTCGAAGCCGCCGGAGAGATACACGCCGAGCGGCCTGTCCGAAACGAGCTGACGCTGCACGGCACCATCCACTGTGTCACGCACTCTTTCTTCTGCCTGCCGCGCCGTTATGACTTCGCCGGCAGCGGGCCGCTCAAAAAAACGCTTCAGTTCATACGCTTCACCGGTAATCCGTGCGAAATGTCCCGCAGGAAGACGTGTTACGCCCAGAAAAAGAGTTTCCTCGCCCGGCACGTATCCGACACGAAGATACGATCCAAGTGCCGCCGTATTGAGAGAGCGTCGTACGCTCGCGTGTTGGAGTATCCCTTTTACTTCCGACGAAAAAATAAAGCGCTTACTTTCATGATGCATATAGAGCGGCTTCACTCCAGCGCGATCGCGCGCAAGGATAAGTTCCTTGCGATGCGTGTCCCAAATGCCGAGCGCAAAAATACCGTTGAGCCTTGCGAATATACCGGTACCCCAGCGCGCGAAACCGGCCAAAATGACTTCGGTATCACTTTCGCTTTGGTACGGATAATCAGAAAGTTCGGCGCGCAATTCTTTGTAATTATAAATTTCTCCGTTGAACGTGATCACGAATCGGCCTTCCGAGCCCTTCATCGGCTGCGCGCCGCGAGGCGAAAGGTCGATTATGGCGAGCCTGTTGTGCCCGAGCGAGATACCCTCTTCGACAAAACAGCCCGTCCCATCGGGTCCCCGATGCTTGGTCGCTTCATTCATCTTCTCTATGAGCGACGGATCGTTCCAATTGAAGCCGTTGATGCCGCACATACGTCAGTATGCGCTTACTATAGCCGTTATCCGAGGCAAATGCGACCCGCCTTAGCTAGCGTGTCCGTGGGAAATCTTTTTCCAATTCCTCATTAAGGCGCGCAAGGGTCTCTTGCGTATTTTTATCCTTCACAATGCCGTGCTCAAGAAGGTGCTTCGTCACGAGAAGTCCTGCGAGATGGTTGCCCGCGATGTTCATGTGTGAATTGACCGGCCAATAGAAGGTGCGATCGCCCTCCTTTTTTCTGTCATGAAACTCTTGCCAGAGCTCGAGGTGATCGATGTGCGATGCCGTAAGAAAATCTGCTACCTTCTCGTTGTCCCACGCGGGACTTGTAGTCGTCGCACTAAGAGTGTCGACACCTGGGATGAGTACAAAGAGCAGCTTCGCATGATATGAATCCGCGAGTTTTTTGAATGCCAAGAAATTACTTTCATGGAACTGCCATACGAGCGAGGAATTACCCTTGTCGTCCTCTATCTTTTTTTCCGTCAGAGTAGGCGCTTTTGGCGCGAGCCACGGAAAGACAGGGCTCAAGATCTGTGAAAGCTGCGGGAAACCTTGGAGTGACACCTTGATCTGATTTCCCATCGACTGAGTGAGCATGCTGTAGAGCACTGAATGCAGACCAAGCTCAAATTTTATTTTTTGGAACGGAGGATAGTGCATCCTCGATACGTTGCACGTCGTGGTCGCCTCGAGCGGCGAAATATCGAGTAGTGGCGCTGGTCCACACTGTCCCTCGCCAAAAACCACATATCCATCGAGGACATTGTAGTTGGGGAAATTCGTATCATCAGGCGTGTCATTTTCGTAATAACTTACGATAATGACTTTCGGGGGCTGCGGCAGCTGCGCAAGCTCTCTTTTGGCCTTTATGACTTCCTGCCTTGTGCCGTATCCATTTTCTCCGCATGTGAGCGTACGGATACCTGTTTGCTGCTGAATTACCTTCCCCCACTTGTCGTCGAGCGGCGCAAAGCCCCACGCCATACTGTCGCCACCTATGTAAATATACGGCGCGGAGCCGTCATATTCGTAGTCGAAGCAACCGAGCTTGTTGGACCAGATGGGATAGCTGTAATCAGAGAATATGTGAGTGCTGGTCGCAAAGCTCGGAGTGATGTCGTAGCCAAGCTCGGGGTCATATCTAAAATATCCCTGCGGCGCCTGAGGACTTACGTATCGATAGTGCAACGGCGTATAGTGCAGCGCGATGTCGGCAACAACGAGAGCGACAACAATGCTCACGAACACAAGAAGAACGTTGACGAGGAACTTTTTCATGCGATGGAGCGCATGATATCCCGCCGCGTGCGAACACTCAAGGCTCTATGGTTGAGAAATCATCCTGCCTTGGTATACTCGTGCGATGTTGGAAATGAACGATAAATGGGTACGCGATACCGGTCTCATTTTCTCGCTCATATTTCTCTTGTACGGCGCGCGAGGGCATTCATGGGCACTTGTTCTGTGCGCCCTCATTTTGGTGGCGCTCATGCTGAAACAGTCGCTCTTGTGGCCGCTCGCGTATCTATGGCTCAAGATCGCCCAAACACTTTCTGCGGTCATGAACAAAGTGTTCTTCGGGCTCGTTTTTTTTCTCATCATTACGCCCATCAGTCTTGTGAGGCGCTTCATATCGGGAGATGAGCGTGACCTCGCTTTCCATCCGACTCTTGCGAGCAACATGATAGAGCGCAGAGGATGGGTGCAAAAGAAACAGATCGAAAAACCCTACTAAATATGGATTTTTTACGCGACATCTGGGGATTTTTGGCCGAACGCAAAGTATTCTGGCTTTTGCCGTCCATCATAGTGCTCCTCCTTGTAGGCGTTCTGGTCGTCGTTGCCGGTTCTTCGGCGATAACGCCCTTCATCTACACCATTTTCTAGACCATGGAAACTGAGCGGCGAAATGTGATACTCGGCATTTCAGCCTTTTACCATGACGCGGCGGCCGCGCTCATTATCGACGGCATGATAGTAGCTGCCGCGCACGAGGAGCGATTCACGCGCAAGAAAAATGACGATTCTTTTCCGAGCCACGCGATACGATGGATGCTTTCCGAATATGACCTCACGCCTTCGCAATTGGACGCCATCGTTTTTTATGACAAACCTATCCTCAAATTCGAGCGATTGCTGGAGACCTATCACCGTTATGCCCCGAGCGGCATTGTCAGCTTCTCAAGATCCATGCCGATATGGCTCAAAGAGAAACTTTTTACACGCCGCAACATTATCGAAGAGCTCGAGAAAATAGAGGGTAAGAAATTTGTCCGCAACCCGAAACTCCTTTTCCCCGAACACCATCTCTCGCATGCCGCGAGCGCTTTTTACCCTTCGCCCTTCGAAGAAGCGGCAATACTTACTGTCGACGGCGTCGGTGAGTGGGCGACGACCACCATAGGCCGCGGCAAGGGCAAAGACATCGAAATATTGCGCGAAATGCGTTTCCCCCATTCGCTCGGCATTCTGTATTCCGCCTTTACGTACTACTGCGGATTCAAGATAAACGACGGCGAATACAAGCTTATGGGTCTTGCGCCGTACGGCCGCAAAGGGAGCGCCCGTGTCGAGAAATACAAAAGTCTCATTCTCGAACATCTCGTGGACCTCAAAAACGACGGGTCCTTTTTTCTTGATATGTCGTACTTCACCTTTGCGACCACATTGCGTACTGTCGATGATGAAAAGTGGCAGGCACTCTTTGGAATACCCGCGCGCGCGGCCGAGGGCGAGCTCACGGAAGAATACATGGACCTCGCGCTCGCGATACAGGAGGTGACGGAAGGGATCATGCTTGCTCTCACGCGCACCGCGCGAGAGCTCACCGGCTCCAAAAATCTCGTGCTGGCGGGCGGCGTAGCCCTCAATTGCGTCTCCAATGCCAAGATCCGCGACGCGGGCATCTTTGAGCACATATGGGTACAACCGGCCGCGGGAGACGCGGGAGGTGCCCTCGGTGCCGCGCTTCTCGCAAATCACATTTACTTCGGCAAAGAGCGTCTCGTCAATAAAAATATGTTCGACTCGATGCAAGGTTCATACCTTGGCCCTGAATATTCGAACTCCGACATTTTGAAAGTGCTGCGAAAATACGACGCAAAGTTCCACGAGATCACGGGAATGGAGGAAGTGTATCAACGCACCGCCGACCTCCTCGCCAAAGGAAATATCGTGGGATGGATGCAGGGCAAGACAGAGTGGGGGCCGCGCGCGCTCGGCAATCGAAGCATCCTCGCCGACGCGCGCTCTGCGATAATGCAAAAGAAATTGAATCTGCAGATCAAATATCGCGAAGGATTCCGCCCGTTCGCGCCAGCCGTACTCGAAGAGGACGCAAAAGAATATTTTGACATAAAGACACCTTCGCCGTACATGCTCTTTACCGCGCCCGTCAAAAAAGAGCGCCGTCTCCCAGGAAGAAACGACGGCACGATAATGCAACGCCTGAATACTCCTCGTTCCGACATACCCGCGGTCACGCACCTCGACTACTCAGCTCGTCTGCAAACCGTTTCCCGCTATACAAATGAGCGTTTTTGGAATCTCCTCAATGCTTTCAAAAAAGATACGGGCTTCGGTCTCCTCGTCAACACAAGCTTCAACGTACGCGATGAACCCATCGTGCAAACGCCGGAAGACGCGTACCGCTGCTTTATGAAAACGGAAATGGACGCGCTCGTCATCGGCAACATCCTCCTGCTCAAAAAAGAGCAGTTCAAGGTAGCGCATGCCGTGGGAGACAATATGATACCTTCGCCCATCCTTCCCTATCTCAAAATACCTGCCGGCTCCGGCGGCGGCGCATTATCCCGTGAAAAGGGCGAATTTACCGCCGGCGGAAGGCGTCTCAAAGATGTCGATAGCGTGCCCTCACTTCTCTTTGGCATCGAATCCGACGAACACGATCCTGTGACCGGCAAGATCAAAGCGTTCTACGAAGAAAACCCGTTCCCTAATTATGAGGGCAAGCAAAACTTCGGTGATCTTGTCGTACAAGGCGAAAAGAATCCGTTCATGCGCGGACTCCTCGATTCTATCGGGTTCAACAAAACCATCCTCGAATGCGGGTGCGGCACAGGACAGTGGTCACATTTCCTCTCGCTCGGCAACAACTTTGTTCTCGGCATCGACCTCTCCATCTCGAGCCTTTCCCTGGCCGTCGACCATAAGAAGAGGAACGACGTCGACCGCGTCGGTTTCGTTCAGATGAACATCTTCGATCTCGGCATAAAGGATGAGAGTTTCGACGTCATCCTCTCCAGCGGAGTGCTTCACCATACGAAAGACGCGAAAGCCGCTTTCGAATCGATACTCAAAAAGGCGAAACCGGGCGGCCTCGTCGTTATCGGTCTTTACAACAATTACGCACGCATACCCACGTGGATACGCTCCAAGCTTCTGCGACTCTTTGGCACAAAGATCGACTATATCGTTCGTAAGCGATTCAAAGATTCCCGTAAGCTCGACACATGGATCAAGGATCAGTATTTCAATCCGCACGAGACGTGGCATTCGCTCGGCGAAGTGCAGAACTGGTTCAAGGAGAACAATGTAACCTACCTTAATTCGTTCCCTGCGATCATCGGCACAGATGGCAGCAAGACAGGTGGAGAACTTTTCAATGAGACATCGCGGGGCAACAGCTTCACCCGCGCCCTGACGCAGATCTCATGGCTTGGCTCCATTTCACGAGAGGGCGCGCTCTTCATCGTGACGGGTCGTCGCGAAGGGTAAGGTTGTTAGAAAAACAATTTGGCGACCGAGAGAATTCCCTGCTTCCACGGCACGCGGTGAGAGACACCGCTTGCATTCTTGAACTCAGCGCGATGCGCGAGATACCATTGATAATTGCGCAATAACGCTTGCTTGTTTGAATATTTTGGCTTAAAACCTAGCTTATTTTGAGCCTTCTTGATGGAGACAAAGCTGTCCTTTGAGGCCGTCTCGTACACCCATTTATAGAGTGGCGACATTTGTAAGGCCTCGAGAATGCGTAGCACCCAAATAACCGGCGTCGCAGGCAAGCCCGCGATCTTTTTTCCGAACCCCGCCTTATCGAGCACGGCCTGATAGTCTTCTTTCATTGTAGTGAACTCTTCCGCGCCGATATTGAAGGTGTCGTTGACGACATTTTTATCAAGTGTCGCGCACAAATAAATCGCTTCGCAGAGATCTTCAACGTCCAGCAGCTGATAGCGGTTGTTGCCACTGCCGATCATCGGAAATCCGTGCCCATCCGCCGCCCAGTCATAAAAAAGTGCAAAGACGCCCAGACGCTCGGGTCCGATGAACGATTTCGGTCGGATGATAGGCACGCACATTCCCTGTTTTCTGTATTCGAGACACATTTCTTCTGCCGCGATCTTCGCTTTGCCATACTCTCCCACGCCATCAAGTTTGTCGCCTTCCGTGAGCGGATGGTGATCCGGAATACCATACACTGCGGTCGATGAAATATGGATCATGCGCTCGACGTTATTTTTTTTCGCCGCCTCGAGAACATTGCGCGTGCCGTCGATGTCAGTCGAGCGGATATCTTCTGCAGCATAGAGTGGGAGCGCGGCCGCCGTGTGTATAACAAAATGTGCACCTTTCATACTTTCGGTCAGTTTTGCGGCATCACGAATGTCGCCGGCGATCTCGGTTATTTTGCTTCGTTCAGGGTAGTCAAAGGGCGCCAGATCGTACGAAACCACATCGTGACCTTTCGCAAGGAGGTGTCTTACAATATTGATACCCAAAAATCCCGCGCCGCCGGTTATGAAATATCTGGCCATTAGGCACCAGCGTACCGTACCGATCGCCTACCTACAAGATATAGAAGACGACGAACACGTAGAGTACCCAGCAGAGGAACGCGCCGAAGATCCAGCGATCTTTAAACACCAGTTTTTCCGGTGACTCAGCATCATTCGGGTGCGTGAAGATGTCATTGAGCACTCTGAAAAATGCGAATACGACGAAAATCGTGGAGTAAACGAGATACGGCGAATTGTGGCCGAGGATGGAGTAGAGACCGTATGAAATTATCGATAGGCCTGCGGAGACTGCGAGTAATGCATCGAGTGCGGCCGGTGAATACGACTCAAGAACCGTGCGCCGCGACTCACGAGAAAATTCGGCTTTGCGCTTTCCAACGATGATAAAGAGGGCACCGAACAGCACACAGAGAATTATCCATGGCGAAAGCGGCAGTGCGGTCGCGAGACCACCGGCAACGACGCGTAGAAGATAGAAGGAGGCCACAAGCAGCACATCGACCACGGCTACGTGTTTGAGCTTGAAAGAATAAAGAACATTGAGTCCGATATAGAGCAACGCTATAGGCAGCACCGCAGGCGAGAATGCAAGCGAGATGATGATCATTGCCAGAAAAACGGCAACCAGCGCAACGGCTTTCGTTTCGTGCACGGCATTGCGCGCTATGGGCCGGTGTTTTTTATTCGGATGCAAACGATCAAAAGGCGCATCCACGAGATCGTTCATGACGTACACGGCACTTGCCGAAAAAGAAAAGACGAGGAACGCAATGAGGCTTTCTGTGAAGATGGTGGCGTCGAAAACCTTGCTGGCAAAGAACATCGGTGAAAAAACAAGAAGATTTTTTACCCATTGCAGGGGCCTCGCGAGCTCGATAAAGGGGGCGACCCTCTGCGCCATGCCGGAGAGCCACGAATATAGGTCGTCGAGTGCATATGTGAGCCGGACGCTCCATCGGTCAGAATCATGCGTGATACGCGCGGTCTGTACGAATTCAGCGCCGATCCTGTCGGCAAAACGGCCATCGGTGAGCTTTTTGTCGCCGATAACGACGATGCGCTTGCCCGCCGTATGCGGAATGAGCTGCAGTATCCGCACGTCGGGTTTTCGAAGCGGAGTAACGAGATATGTTGCGCCCGTATCGCGAGCCAGATGCCAAAAACGCGCGGTGCTCGCGCTGTTGGAACAAAGGTACACGCGTGCATATTCCGTCATCTTGCGCAGATGCAATTTGGCCGGCCATTCAACTTCCTCACTATTGTCGTTGGTTATCGTACCGTCTACATCGACAATAAGGATCGCCCCACCAAAGGAAGCCGGATCGAGCTCGCTGAAACGCACCATAGGCGTTCGCACCGTACCACACATTACGAGCGCCTACAACGCCGCCGCTATTTTCTCGGCAAGTGCGGAGAGGGACTGTGTTTCAGATAGTTTGCGGCCGCTTTCGCGCATGGCGTTTTTTTCGGCATCGGGTAGTTTTAGCAATTCCTTGAGCTTGAGTGCCAGATCGCGAGCCGTGCCTTCGAAAATCAGGCGCGGGTCGGCGATTTCCGCATAATCTTTGCTGCAGGCAATGGTCAGCGACTGACATGCGAGCGCTTCGAAGATGGTCTTGTCGTACATGCCGCTTTCGCTGCAATTGATGAAAAATTCATGGCCGCTATAGAGCGCCGGTGTTTGAGCATTTTGCACGCCGGGGTGGAACACGACGAGGTGATCTACCCGCAATTCCTTAACGCGCCGCATGAGAGTTTGCTCGTATTTGAAGTCCTGCGGCTCTGTATTGCCGTAGAAATGCGCTTTGAGCTCGTACCCGCTTTCCCGCAAGATGGCGAGCGCCTCGACGATAAGCTCGAGCCGCTTGGAGGGCGCGATGCGGCCGAGTGAAAGAATGGATTCACTCCGCCGAACAGCCTCGACCGGCGTGAAAAGTGCCGTATCAACGCCGACCGGCATGATGACGTTTTTGTTGAATTTTGCCGTATACGAGAAATTGGATGTGCAAAATACCTTATCGGAAAATTTGACTGCCAGTCGCGTAAAAAGCCCCCCGGCCCAATGGTTGCGCCAGAGATACACCTTTTTACCCAAGAAATGCCAGAGCCACGCTGCTAAAATGACATACTCCTGATTCTGGTGCACGAAGACCGCGTCGTACTGCCGCGCGAAACGGAGCGAATACCAATACAGCCGTTTCACATATTTGCCGCGTGACGCACCTTCCTCTTTGCCGAGCGAATGCACGCTCACATTCTCCGGAAGAGCGTGCTTGCCCTCTTTAAGGCAAACGACCTTCACCTTTTCGAAATGCTTCGCGATCTCTTCTATCCACCGAATAAAAAAACTGAACTGCGGATCAGAAGAGTCGACCGATTGCGTAACAATGAGAAGACGTTTTGCAGGCATTATGAACGCGTTTCCCCGCCGGGTCGCGCAAGCATCTCAAGCATAGCGGGAACAACTGACGAAAGCGAGTGCTCTCGGCGCACATAGGCTCGCAGTCGGCTGCGTTCTTCCGCACGCGCGTTTTCTGGAAGCGCGTGCGCAGCGGCAAGTGCAGATGAGAGTGCTGAGGGCGTGAGCTCTCGTATATAGAGTTTCTCGCTGACAATACCTCGCATGGCGGGATCAGTGGTAATAACGATATTGCCGGCCGCCATGGCTTCGAGGAGCGTTTTATTGAAACCACGCAATGACCCTGTATGAAGAAAAATATCGTGAGTGCCGTAGATCGTGGGTGTCTCGCTGTGAGCCACGCTCCCCTTAAATGATATCTTGCCGCTTCCCTCCAATCCTTTGAATGTGGACTTCAGGTCCCACGCGTATTCGGCATTACCCGGTCCGGGCGTGCCGAAGATATCCAAGGTCGCGTGTTTGGCATGCGAAAGCGCGTTGAAAACGACCTCGAGGTTTTTCGCGGGCGAGATGCGGCCGACGAAAAGAAGTGAGTCCTTTTGTCGAAGGTGGTCCTGCGCGTACATATCTATATCAACGCCCATCGGAACCTTTCGCGCGTTCCCATGGCCACGGACATACGAATCCGGACTCGAATGAAAGACCACATCGGAAAGAGCGATCGCGGCACGCACTCTCCAGCCTCCGGCGCTGTCGTTATACCAGAAGCCCACGCGTTTTTTCAGCAATCGCCACAACAAGCCGGCGACGAGCAGATATTCCGGAGAGAGGTGCACGAGCACCATATCGTAATCATCGCGATTGGCCCACGCGTGTCGCAAAAGACGGAGTGAGTATACGAACCGCTTGAAGAGAGGCGCCCCTTTTGCGGATTCTTTTCCGAGGGAGTGCTCAACCACGTTGCCCGGCAACCTGCCGCCGCCGTAGCCGAGACATATCACATGCACACGGTGCGCATGACGAGCGAATTCCTCGAGCCATCGATGGAAAAATCCGAGTAGCGGATCGCCGCGATCTATCGCTTCGGTGCACACGAGCACCTTCATCCGTCCGCGCACCGAGCTCAATTTTTCTGATTCCATGCTCGCGACCTTCCCGTCGAGTACCTGCGCGCCGTACACATCGGACAGAAGATCGAGGTCTTTACCGGACGAGCGCAAAAGCTCAACGTTCTTTTTTTCCATGGAATTGAAAACAGCGACGCCGGGCGCATCGGGAAAATTCTTTTCATATTCCCGGCGCAGTGCCGCAACATCCTTAATGAAGCAATGTCCCCCTGCGCCACGCCCACTTTTGTGCACCGGCCGTGCGTACCTGTTGCATACGAGCGGATCGGCTTCGATAGCCCGCTGGATAGCTTCCCAGTCGCATCCCTTTTGCTTGGCGAGTTCGTACATCAGATTGAAAAAAATGATCTGCGTGTAGCCGCTTCCATTGTGCGAATATTTTATGATCTCCGCTTCGGTGCTCGTGCACGTCAGCGAAAAAGGCGCGGGCGGCAGCACGGACTGTATCTCGGCAGCTTTTGCCTTTTGTTCGGGAGTATCCTGCGTGATGCCGACAATATTGGAGAACGGATGCGCGGCGTCGTGGGCGGCAGTGGCTTCGCTCAAAAACTCGGGAGAATACATGACGGTGCGATCAGGGAACTCCTCTTGAAATTTTTTGGTAGTGCCGGGAACTATCGTCGATTTCACGATGGCGGTCTTTCCTTTGCCGACGAGCGCGATGGCCTCTTGTACGATATGCGCGCTAAATCCCTGCGGTGTGGTCGGAGTCGGGACAGCGATAAAAACGTAGTCGCACTCCTTGATCTTGTTCTTATTGGCACGGTAGGGCTCCTCGAGGCCATACCGCACGGTCTCATACCCTCGCCGCTCGAAATCGTCGGCATAATTTTTGCCGATGAATCCTTGTCCGATGAAACCGATGAGGGGGCGCTTCATGGTGAAATGACATTGTACCTATTAAGACGTGCTCGTGCACGCTTTGATGTCATCGCAGTACGCCCGGACGTATTCATCAAAATGCTTATAAGGATAATTTTGTAATATGCCCTTGCGCGGGCCGCTGGAGAGCCATTGCGCAAGTGCATCGGAATATTTTTCCGGCGTGCTGACGATGGCGCCGGATTCACGCGCCACCCCCACATCGGTGGATAGCACTGGCTTCCCTGCCGCGAGCGCTTCCACGATGACGAGACCGTAACCCTCGTAGCGCGAGGTCACAAGCACGAGGTCGGCAAGCTTATAGTACGGCGCAGGGTCATGATCGCCCTCAAAAAAAACCCTGCGCTCCACGCCGAGTATCATGGCGAGCGATTCGAGTTTGCTGCGCTCGCTTCCGGTGCCCACGATGATCAAACACGCATTGGATGCGCTGCGCGCCAAAGCATGTATCGCGAGCGAGACATTTTTCTCGGCCTCAAGGCGCGACACGACGAGAAGCCGCGATTTATAATGCGAGAAACGCGCCGACAATTCCACCGGAGCATTCGCATCACTGAAACGTTTAAGATCCACGAATATCGGCAGCGCCGTGACCGGAACGCGCAAATGGTATCGCTTTTCTATCGACGCCTTTACGCGATTCGATACGACACGCACCCTGCTCGCGCGCGAGAGCACGAATCGTGCGAGTGCAACACGCAAACGATTCATTATGGAGTGCTTCGCATACGCCGGCGAAAGAAAATCGGTATGCACCTGCATGTGGAGCGGCTTTCCGTAAATGAGCGAAATAACCCAAGCAATGAGCCCTGTTTCGAACGGGTCCTGCGATGAGATAACGCTCGACTTTGGCAATTCTCGTGCTATTTCGAGTGCATCGAGCGGATACAGGAGCCTCGAGTAGGAGCTGGTCGGGTAGGTGTGCAGCCGACCATCGCTGTGCTCTTTGAAATTATCGGACCGCATGGAAAGACCGATAATATCTAGAGTACCCAAAAGCTCGGCATACGCTTTTTGCCTTCGATATGCCTGCGTGCCCTGTATCATAATTCCTCGTACAGAGCGGTCGGCGCCAATTGAAAGTACTCTCATATCCTTGATGCCAAGCGTGCTCTCAAAGATGTCGACGTGCTGAGTGAGCACTTCTTTCCAAGAAAGTGCAAACGCGATATCACGGAATCGTTTTACAAAAGCGGCATAGCTCTCCGGTTCAGCGAGCATTTCGAGCTTGGCGGCAATGTCCACCTCGGAATGCGGATCTATCATCTCCGGCAATTCATCATGAATGCTTAAATAATTTTCTTTGGTAACGATGGCCGGCAAGCCTATGGCGAGCGCTTCGTACACCTGATTGGGTGAGATGTCGGTCCAGCTCGGCAGCACGAACGCCTTCGCGTTCTTGACACGCTGCAGTGCATCCATTTGGCGCATCCCCTTCTCCACGCGTACGCGACTTTGCAGACCGAGCTCTTTGATCGTCCGAAGGATATTCTCCCGCTCCGGCCCGTCGCCGATGAGCGTCAGCGAATAGCTCTCCGGCAGTTTCGCCTGCGCGAACGCGCGTATCAGTCCTGTGACATTTTTCGATACGGTGAACCGGCCCCAGTAGACGATCTCACTGGTCGATGAACCGCGCACGACGGAACGCAGTTCATCGCGCGGGATGGGATTGTAAATGACCGCCGCTTTGCGATGGGGCAAGGCGTAATAGTCGCCATAAAGGTCTCGCTGTCGGTCCGTGTTGTACACTACACGGCTCGCTCCATGGAGCACATACTTGACGATCGAAAAGATGAGCGCCGAAATTCCTTTTTTGTATTGACCTGTCTCATAAAAATCCGTGAGCGTCATGGGCAAAGCGGAACGCTCCCACGCATGATCGCCACCCACACGCACGATGTAAGGCTTTTCCAAGAGCTTGGCAGCGAGCGCAACGGGCAATCCCGCCGCGAACCAGTCGAGAGAATAAATGAGGTCGCAATTGTGCGCATGGCGCAGCGTGGTAAAAAAGAACTTCAGACGATTCACGATCCGATTCCCCCTTTGAATACGCACGAGCCTGAATGGATAGTGTCCGTCAAAATCGTAGTGTGCCTGCGTGGAATAGGTGACGGCCGTAACGGTATGTCCGGCAGAAGAAAGCTTGGTGGCAAGTGTGGCAGCATAGGTGGCCGGCCCGCCCGCTTCGGGCTCAAAGATGCCTGTCGTTATGAGGATGCGCATTTGCTTACTGTATAGCAAAGCGAAACGGGGCGCGAGCGCCCCGTTCGTAGTATCAAGCGGCGTTCTTTCCCCCAAAATTGACGTGAACGACCATTGAAGTCTTGTCGCACACCACACGCGTTACACCGCGTGGCGGTGCTGACGGTTTGATCGCCTGCGCACAGGCATCGAACACGTCCGCGAAGTAGAGAGCAGGCAGAGCGCATCCCCGCACCCATTGTTCCACAAAGGTGGGACGTCGCTCCCGACCTTCATAGATCTCGATGCCGTCGTAATCGTCATCGCCCTCATACAGCATGATGTCCTCCCATGGAGATAGCCTTTGAAAGCAAACACCAGATCGTTACTTTACGCAAGCTGCCCAAATATCTTTGTGCGCATATCATGCGCGATCGAACTCCAATCGTATTTTTTCGCAACGAGCTCTTTGGCATTTTTGACTACCGCGGCGACCAGCGCAGGGTCGTCGATGTATCGCTTCACGGCATGCGCCACGGATTCAGGATCGCGTGGGATACAGAAGACTCCCGTCGGTGGTTTCTCGGGATTTTTGTCCGGATCGAAAAGAAAATCAGGAATACCGCCCACCGGAGTGGCGACCACGGGAATACCGGCGGCAAATGCTTCGATAAATGCACTACCCATGCCCTCGATAAGCGACGGGCGCACGAAAATATCCGATATTTTCAAAAGTGCCGGCAACTCTTTGTGCGAAACTGCGCCGGCAAAAATCACGCGGCCACCCACGCCGGCCTCCTTCGCGATCTTTTCCAATTTTTCCCTGTCTTCCCCGTCGCCGGCAATAAGAAATTTCACTTCGAGCGGCAAATGAACGAGCGAACGGATCACGTCTTCGACTCCGCGCGAAAGTACGAGGCGCGACGCGGTGAACAAGAAAATATCGCCCATGCTTTTGCCGAATTTCGCCTTCAGTTCCGCCAATTTTTCATCGGAAATCGGTGCAGAGAACTTTTCGACATCGACGCCGTTGGGAATGACTTCTACAGGGCCGTGGTAGCCGATCTCGCGCGTCAGATTCTCGATGAAATTCGATATCGCTTTGATGGCATCGGCCTTTGTGTACACAAGACGATAGAGGGGCCATAACAACTGTAGAACAGGTTGCCGCTGCTTCACCTGCTGCAATGAATTACCGTCCTGTAACTCGAGGAAATATTTCACGCTTGGGTGTGTGAGTTTGAAGAAAAGTGCGCCAAAAGCCGCATGGCTCGCCATCATGGCCCAAACGATGTCGTACTGATTTTTGCGATGGAGCGAAAGGGCTTTGAAAAGGGACGTAAAGGGAAAAAGGATCTTTGCGAGTTTCAATTGCCACGGCAGGGCCCTGTCGGACACCTTCGGCGCATGAGTGGTAGCTCCGATGCGATACACAGTCACATTGCCCACCCGTTCGATCTCCGGCAAATGGTGATCGAACCGGAGCGTTATCATATCTATGTGATACTCGTGCGGCGAGAGCCGGTCCGTTATCTCCTTGATAGCCAGCTCCGCCCCGCCCACATACGGCACATACGCGAGCGAAAAGATAAGGATTCTTTTCATTTTTTCTGTTGCTTCAGCGAGTCGATATACTGTTTCACCGTCATCTGCGACTTCCAGCCGAATTCGTGTTCGACGCGCGTGGTATCGACGATTGAATCCATGCGGTTGCCTTTGCGTTCGGGGAGCATTTCGATATTGTCGGTGAACATCTTGGCGATATCGAGTACTGAATGCGACTCCGGCGAACCGAGACCGTACTCGTCCCCCTGCCCTTTTTCGCCCACGTCGATAAGTCCGCGTGCAATATCTACGGCGGCGGTGAAATTGCGTTTTTGCGTGCCGGGCGACACGACCGTGATGGGTTGGCCCGCCCAATATTGCTCTTTGAAGCGGCCCATCACAGAAGCGTACGGGCCTTTGGAGAGCTCACGCGGGCCGTAGGCGTTGTAGAAATACGTGATGGCGTATGGCAACTCATACCATCGGCCGTAATTGTCCACGAGCTCGGTATTACTTGCCTTCATCCACGCATACGGGCTCTGATCGCGGCCGAGCCCGCCGTCGGAAAATTTGGTGCTCGAGCCGGCGTACACAAGCTTGCACTTCCTCTTTCGCCAATATTCGAGCACACAGTGCGTGCCGTGCACGTTGGATTGCCAGACCATTTCCAAGTCGTCGAAACTTTGCTCCACGCGAGAATATTCACCGAGGTGAAAAATAATTACCGGATTTTCTTTGCCGAGCAGCGCCTCGATGTCCTTGGTGTGTCCTTCTATGTATTCAGCTCCGGCGATATGGTTGTCTTTGGAACCGATGGAATAATTGTCGAGCGAAATGACGCGGTATTTTTTGAGCAGAAGCTCTATCAAACTGGAGCCTATGAGCCCCGCCCCGCCGGTAACAATTACGGTCTGCATTTGAGCCATAACACCAGATTACACCAAGATACAAAATGGGTATACTGAGGCCTAATGCGCGAGTCACCAAGAAATACGCCGCACGAGCCTTCGATGGAAGAGATCGCACGGCAGGCCAACTACGAGGGCAAAGATTCGCTCATCATGCTTGAGCGATTACGGCATCCTGCTATCCAAAAGCAAATTCTTGATCTCTTGGAAAAAAAGGAACGACACGAGACCCCAGTGGATTTCGAGGCGGCGCACGAAAGAACACGGAATGAGAAGATGGGGCGTCCTTACTTACGCACTGAAAAAACCCGGGAGGAGATCGAGAAAGATTTCTTTGAACAGTTACGCGTCGAAGAAACATTGACGCGCATTAATTTTGAACAGGAAGGGCCTGACAATCATACAATTCCTGCAGGCTGGCAGCGGCACGGCAAAAGGGTGAGCGCACGAGAAATGAGCAATGTTGAAGCTCATGAAAAAGGTCATCGCATGCGCCCCTATGGGCTTGAGTTGTTTGGCCACTTTAAGTCAGGATTTGATCCGGAAGCTATTCGCTACACGGAGGAAGACATCGCGATCCTTCGATCAAAGTTTCCCAATTTGACTGACGAAGAGGCTCAAAAACGACACAAGGAATATCTGATGGGAGCTATGGAGATAGCCGAGCGCATGTCGCAGCTCAAGAATTATTTTGGAATGAAGGGTGCTGAAATATTTACTTCAAATCATCTCAAATATGCCCGAGACAATTACATTCGGGACACGGGAATAGATAACGACATGACCTTATTCTTCCAGGCAATTACGCCCGAGACCGAAGAGGAATTCTTGCGACTCATCAATAGCTCGGGAATTTGAACCACAAGCCAGTCGTTGACTGCGCAAACAGGAATAGTGCGGTGGCGATAGTTTGGCCAGAGGAGATGTCCAAGCTTCGCTTAAAGCAGTGGCTAATAACCACTGCTTTTTTGTTTCTATTCCTCCTCTGCGCCCTTAAGGATCCGCTGCAACACGTCGAGGGTAACCTCGCGATTTTTTTGATGCTCTGATTTGGGAGCGAAGCCGGGCGGATGCTCTTTGGGTTCGAGTTTTGGTTCCGATCGCTGTTCGGGGCGGGGTTCAGGTCGTGGCTCGGCACAAGGCGGCGCAGGCGCGTGCTGGGCGGGCGCGGGTCGCGGAGCACTTTGATACGGCTGCTGCGGACGCGGCGGCTGCGATGGCCGAGGGAACGTGGGGTTGGCAGGCCGGGGAGCGAACTGCGATTGTTTTGCGCGCTGCTCGCGCAAGACATCGGCGGGAGAGCGCGGTGCCGCTTCTTGCTTTGGTTCTAGCTTCGCTTTTTCTATGGCATCGCGAAGTGTATTGCGCTCGGCAACTTCCGGCGCGTGCGCAGCGGAAGGCGCGAAAGCACGCGGTGCCTGCCCACTTTGCGCATATTCGCGACTCGGCATCGGCTGCCCGCCAAAGGTGTTTTGCTGCGGCGCGGGACGAAAATTGTCCTGACGAGGTCCGCGATCACCCGTCCATTCCCTCTTTTTCTTCTCGATAGGCGGCATGACGAATTCCTGCTGCTTCTTGGTGATGTTGGCCTCGACATCAGCGCGCGCCCGCGCATACTTTTCGCGCGATTGCACGACCACGTCTTCGCGATATGAAATATCAGGCGCTTCAATAGGCGGAATGGTCTCTGCGGAGAACGGCGCGGAACCCACGCCATCGATCATGAGCGTGAGATAGACTTGTCCGATACCGAGTCCGACGAGATCTTCCGGCGTGAATGTCGGTTCGAATACGGTCTTCAGTACTTCCGCATCAAATGGACCTACACGAAATGTAATGAGCGTGCCGACGTTGCCAAAAACGGCGTCGCGCACCTCCTCCTCCATCTGCTCGATGTACTGGTTGGCGAGCGTAAGCCCGAGCTTATATTTGCGCGATTCGGAAAGAATGTCGGCGAATGCCTCGTTCATCATCGACTGGAACTCGTCGACGTAGAAATAGCAGCGCGGCAATTTGGCCATGCGCGCCGCCGGCTCATCGGCGCGCGACATCGCTGCGAGATAGATCTTGACCGTGAGCATAGAGCCCAGAAGCGAGGCATTGGTCTCGCCCATTCTCCCCTTTGAGAGATTAACGATAAAAATTTTTTTGTTATCCATGATGTCTCGCAGGTCGAAAGACGATTTGGCCTGCCCGACGATGTTGCGAATGAGCGGATTGGCGGTGAATTGACCGATCTTGTTCTGTATCGCCGGCGTCGCCTCGCGTGTGTAGGTGTCGGTGAAATTGGCGAATTCGTCGGTCCAGAATGCGCGCACGACCGGATCAGTAATGCGCTCCACGACCGCGGTGCGGAATGTTTTATTCGTGAGCATTCTATTCACATCAAGGAGTGTGGAATCAGGATATTCGAGCAGCGCGAGCAGAGTATTCTGCAAAATGTATTCCATACGAGCGCTCCACGCGTCCACCCAAATGCGCTTCAGCGCGCCCATCAATCCGGAGACGACGAGGTGGCGTTTGTCATAACCGACATCTTCCATCACGTTGAAACCGATGGGATGATCGGTGTCGAACGGGGCGAAATACACGACGTCGTTGATGCGATCGTGTGGCACGAAGTCGAGCAATTTTTCGGCGGTAGAGCCGTGCGGGTCGATATAGCAAATGCCCTCGCCATTTTGGATATCCTGAATGGCAAGATTTTCGAGCAAGGTGGATTTGCCCATACCGGTCTTGCCTATCACATAAATATGCTTGCCGCGGTCGATGGCGCGGATGCCGAACATCTGCCTTTTTCCTCTCGTATGGGTCGCCGCGAAGTACGTAATGCGGCGATCATCATTGAGATGATCGGGGCTCATGCGCCGAGTATACCAGATGTTGCCAGAATTGGCGATTTGTGGTTGTATGCGCGCGGACAATAAGGAAAGTCTCAGGGCTTCCCCGACGTGTCCATTCATCGGCCTCAGGGCCAAAACATGAGCAGAAAAGGGGTCAGCCCCTGAAGGAGAAGTGATATGACTGGTGATATCGTTGGCGACGTGGATGAATTGGCACCCTTGCGCAACATGATGCGCGGGAAAGAGCTCAAGTTCGAGGGAGAGGCGCTACTCATCGTCTCGTGCGATAAAAGCAGGGACGACGAGATGCACGAGCTCGCAAAAGAGATCCTTGGCCTGTGCGCGCAGATCGTGCGGAAGAGGACTCCGGGGTCATTCAGCGAACGAGTCGAGGTCTGCGACAAAGCGATCAGCCTCATCCAAAAATTACCTCTTCCGGGCTGTCGACTGCTGACCAAAACGTTCGAATATCTTTGGGTCACGGTCCTGAGAACGATCGACGTGTGGTTTCCGTTGGCGAGACTGGACGATCGCTATCTCCGTATTTTTCTCGAGACACCTGCACTCCAGGGTGATCTTTTGAAAACATTTGAAGTATGCCTTCGCGTGCACCTCGAGCGTCTGGACCTGCACGTTCTCGTTCGGATATTCGAGCTCGCCACAGAAGACAGCAATGCGCTTGTGATCGACAAAACCTTTCACGCGCTCCCTCACAAGCTCAGCACCGCCGACAAGATCGAAATGGGGCGGCACATCCGCGAAGTCATCAAGGGGGTTCGTCCCTTCAAGTCAGGCGAGTGCGTTAGCTTCTAACGATTCATCCGCCGCGAGCTAGCTCGCGGCGGATTCTTTATTCAGTGAAAAGTCGGGGGCGCTTCCGGTTCTTCATCCTCGTCGTCGGGAATGCTATTGATGAGTTCGTCGAGTTGCGCCGGTGAGATCTTTTTCTTTTCTTCTTTATCCACTTCAGGTACGGGAATTATTTGCGGCTGGGGTTCGGGTGGCACCATGTGCTTTGGTTTCATTTCTTCCATAGCACTACTTTAGCACTTCGCGCAGCGAGCGGTATTTGTTGGACGCATCCCACATGAGATAACTCCCGAGCCCACTCTCTTCGTTGGCCTTGATCTGTGCTTGCACCATCTCGGGCGTATAGGGCACGGGATAATCGAATGCCTGCAGCCACGGGCGTATCTTGTCGGCGTTGTAGATGGGCTTGATGTAGAGCTTCGTGCTTGTCGAATACTCGGGCGATGTCGAAGCTACAGCCTCTTCGTCGAATGCGTAATTCGGCGTTATCGTCGCCTCTGCGCGCCGCACGGCCTCGACGAGAGATTCTTTGACGATGCGCCCCGGATCGCTATTTACATTTTTGAGACCGGCAAAACCGGCATTGTAATGGCTCGGATACACCATCGGGTCGACATAATCAAAATATGGCATTGTGCGCTCGAGCACCTGTCCGATGCCGAGATCGTCTTCGTGTACGGTCGTATATCCGAAAAGGTCGGCCGACATGACGACGCCGGGCGAGTCCACATGCTCATGCAAATACTTGAAGAATTCTTCGAGCGCCGTTTCTTTTGATTTGCCTGTGCTCAGCGAATACACCGCCTCCGCCATGGGCCCGTCGGATGGGAAACGTATGTAGTCGTAATTGAGCTCGTCGAATCCGTAGTCCTCATACGCGACTTTTGAAAGCTCCACAATGTAATCCCAGAACGGGTGCGCGCCCACATCGACGAATGCGAGACCGCCGTAGTTGTGCCACACTCCCCCGCCTTTTTTCTGAACGGCGAGGTCCGGATGTGCCGCAGCATAGAGCGGGTCTTGGAATACGGTTATGCGTCCGATGACGTAGATGTTTTTCTCGTGCAACGATTTCACGAAATCCTTCATGTCGAAAGCACCGCACTTTTTCATTGTGAAGGGCTTCAGCAGAGGGTCGTCCGATGGAAAACCGATGGCTCCGGAGAAATCTTTGATGTCGATAACGACAGCATTGAGCTCTTCAGACGAATCGATGAATGTGACGAGGGAATCACGGAACGACCGCGTGCCCGCCACGCATTGCGACATATAGATCGCCTTTACGTTATCCGGCGTCCTCACGTGCGTTACCGTCGGTTTTTGCGGCTCTTCGATGGGTGGCGTCGTTGTCGCAGCCCACACTTTGCGCTGATATGAGACATTTTTCTCGGGATACAACTGCGCTACTGAAAAAATAGCCGCGAGCAGGAGTACCGCGCCTGCGCCGATGGCTATTTTATTTGGTGCTATCGACATGAGGCGCTCCTTGCACCGAGAGATTATTCTTGCGCGAGCGCTTCGGGTTTTGTGGTGAAAGCGGCGAGGGTGCGGGTGTGGCGGAAGTACTGGAATGATGCTCTGCTGGGCTTATGGGGCGCGGCACGGGCCGTGGCGTCGTCTTTGGCTCGGACTTTACGTCGGCTTTTTGCTCCGTCTTCTGCTCATTTTTCACCTCGGGCTTGTGCTCCGGCTTTGGTTCGTGTGATGGCGGAACGTTCGTCGGGGCCTTCAGCTCCTGTTTCGGTTCGTGTTTCTGCTCTACTTTTGCCTCCGGCTTATGAGCGGGCGCGGGAGCAGCTTTTACTTCTGGCTTTGATTCCGTTTTCTGATGAGCTACTTTCGGCTCATGATGTAGCGCGGGAACAGAAGCCAAGACTGGTGACTTCATCGGCTCTTGCTCGGGTTTGGCGGGAATTTCCGCATGAGAAGGGAGGCTTTCGGCAAATGCCATCGGCTTCTTCGGCGGAACCGGTGGCTGCGCATGATGATGTATGCGCGTGAAAAAACGCCGACGCACGACGATACCGAGCGCTATCACGAATGAGCCGAGAATAAAATAGAGGACGGTGTCCCAGCTCGAAGGGAATCCGAGGAACGGCAGGACCGCGACAAGCGCGCCCGCGAGCATGATGAGTGCGTCGATGGTCATGCCGTGAGTATAACAAATGTGATTTACTGCGCACCTCTCGTTCGCGCGAGGAAACCAAGCCACCGCTCATTGGTATCCTTGCCGTGCTCCATGACAGCGGGAAATTCCGCGACGAGCATATTCAGCTGCACCACACTCTCGCACTTCGCGACCCTTTCTCCGAATTCCCTGCCGAAAGTATCGTTCAAAAGCTCTACGATCTCGCCCGAACGAAGTTCGCCGGTGTAATATTGCGCGACAAAACTCCGCCATACGATCTTTTCATCCACACCCGTTTCCCTCGCGATAGCGCCGGTGAGTATAAGGACCAATTGCCGCGCGAGCTCGTAGTAACCTCCGTCATTGAGAACAGAAAGTCCGACCGCTTCCATTTTTGCACGTCCAAATTCTCTGCGGGAATATTCCATCATAACTTCCTGCGCGATCTGCTCTGTAATTCCTTCGTTGACGAGTTTGAAGAGATCTCTTGGTTCGTTTTGGTGCCAGCCCGACAGTTCTTCGCTGTGCGGCGCCCCAGTGATCCGATTGATCGACATAGCATGACTCATTTCATGGAAAAGACTCGTCACAAAACGGGCCTCAACTTCATCGTCGTCATCAAGGTCGGCAAGCTCGCGCTCAAAATATGGGGCATTGATAAGAATTGCGTTCTCCACGGGATCGTACGCCATTGATCTTTTCTTTCCATCCATCAAGTAGAGACTTTTTGGGATATTCAGTCTTTCCGCAGGAACTCCCGACCTCGACAGATACTCATTAAAAATAGTTGCTACAGCGGGGACGTCGATCTTTGCGATCCACCCCTCGATAATATTGGCGATCTCCGGATACGCTTCCTTGCATCGCCGATCATTCGCTTGATTAACGTATGTGCGCAAGCCCTCTTTGTCTTCAAATTCAGGATCATTAGGTACGGTGCGCCCACCCAGCGGTTTTTCAAACTTTTTTCCTTCCATGCGCGCAGTATATCAAGCGAGCGGCTCAACTATCACCACGAATTCGCCTCGCACGGCTTTGTTTTTCTCGAGATGCTCCGCCACCTCTTTCCCACTGCCGGTGAATACCTCTTCATGCATTTTGGTGAGCTCGCGCGCGATGGTGATACGCGCTGAGGGCGCGGTAGCGCCGAGTTCTTTCAATAATTTCAGAATTCTGTGCGGCGATTCGTAGAGAACTACGGGATGTTCAGATGATGAGAGTTTTTTGATGGCCGTTTGTCTTCCCTTTTTGTGCGGCAGAAATCCCAGGAAGGTAAAGGTGTCTGTATTGATGCCGGCAATGGAGAGCGCTGTGGTGAGCGCACTGGGGCCCGGAATGGCGTCGATTTTTGCCTCCGGCAAAAATCGACGCACCCTCGCCACAAGCCGCGCCCCCGGATCGGAAACACCGGGCGTGCCCGCGTCCGTTACGTAGCAAATATGCTCCCCCGCCTCAAGTTTTTCAATGACTTCTTTTGCCTTTTTCTCTTCGAGCGCGGCATCGAGCCGATAGACCGATTTGCGAAGACCGTAGTGATTGAGCAATTTCAATATCTCCCGCGTATCTTCGGCATAAATGGCCGTGCACTCTTTGAGATTCCACAGCGCGCGGAACGTGATGTCGCCCATATTGCCGATGGGCGTCGCGACGACAGAGAGCTTGCCTGCACCGAGTTCATCGGACGTGTCGCTCATCGGCAGACCCTACCACGCACGCATGGTATCGTCTATCGAGGAGGAAGTGCCATGCTTTTATGGTGGATTCTCACGTACCGCGTTCACTCGTGGTCATTTCCACATGAACATACGCAATTCGTCTGGAACCTCAACAAGCTTTTGAAAAAAGGCGGAACCTCATGGCTTCCGACTGATGAGCGCGAGATCGCGAAGGTCGTCGTTGCCGGCGAGCACGAATTAGCGGGCGAGCGGCTCAAGGAGCTCGCAAACAAACTCAGACATATGTATTCAATAGACGGCGACCAATGAGGCCGCCGTCTTTTTTTCATCAAAATGAAAAAGAAGACCCCGAAATTGATCGGGGTCAAACAACAAGCACTGTTCAGAGTTTTCCAGTGAGCGTGAGCGCGATCAATGCGGCGCGCGAGGCGTATTCCCATGGGATATAACGGGTAGCTGACGTGGTCCACCATTGTGCTCCCGTACGATCGCTTGGATCGTACGGAATGTTGCCGCAGGTCCACGGCACTGTCACTGTAAGTCCGTAGAACCGCGCAAGGGCTGCGGCACGCCGCGCGTGGTGCGGGTGCGCGATCAAAGCAACATTGTTGCGCAATTCATACGCGTTGATGGTTTGCGCCATCCACTTCGTGAGCACATGCGTCTGTATCCACTTGCCACTACTCTGGTGTTCGTGGATCCTGCCTACGCCGTTGCTTCGTAAAATGTCCGTTTGTTCCCACTGGCCGAAAAACGGAAGTTGCCGCGCGGTACACATCGATGCGGCAATATCAGCGATCGCCTGATTGGTGCGATCCGGCTTTTCACCACGCACATAGCTGTTGAAAGGTACGGCGATGACAGCCGCTACCTGCGAAAAGTCCGGCGCATCGTACGCGGGTGCCAGCACCGGGTTCAAGAGTTCTTTAATAAGCCTCTTGTCCCTTAGAAATGTTGATCGGTTCACGACCGTCCTCCATGGTTCCGGAATGATTTTTACAACCTTAAATACGTATTGTCAATCGGCGATCTGTTCGGCGACTTTGTAGATGTCGCCGGCACCCATGGTGATGATGAGCGTTCCTTCGCTTTCCTGTAGAAGACGGTCGCGGATGGATTCGAATGAATCGAGTGCTGTGACGTCGCCGCCGAGAGAGCGCGCGGCTTTTGCGAGTGAGTGATTGGAAACTTCCGGATCAGGCTCCTCACGCGCTGCATAGATGGGCGCGACGATGGCGCTGTCGGCAAGCGCGAGCGCTCCGGCGAATTCCTGCAACAAACTCTTGGTGCGACTGTAGAGATGCGGATGAAATGCGACGACGATGCGTTTATCGGGAAATTTTTCGCGCGCGGCTTCGAGCGTTTTGACGATAGCGGTCGGATGATGCGCGTAATCGTCATACACTATCGCGCCGCTTGGCGTTTCGCCGCGATACTCGAAGCGCCGCCATGAGCCTTTGAACTGCGAAAGCGAATGAACTGCCGCCTCCTTGGAGATATTGGGCGCGGCGGCGAGCGCGGCGGCGAGCGCGGCGCGGCCGTTCATGCGATTGAACTCGCCTATCATATCCAGAGATCCGATGGCCATCTGTTTATAATCAACGACGCGTGCTTTTACGTGTTCGAGAACCGGAACGACATTGATGTCCTCCGGATCAGTGACGATGACGCCGTGCGCCGGCACATTATTCGCGGCTTTGCGCATCGTGGCTTGTAGCGATTTCAGATCGGGAAAATAATCCGTGTGATCCCATTCAATATTGGTGATGACAAGAATTTCGGGCGAGAGTTTTAGTACGTGGTCGCGATATTCGCACGCTTCCACCACAAATAGGTCTTTTTTACCTGCGACAAAATTAGAGCCAAAATCCCGCACAATAGAGCCAATTATTGCGGTCGGTTCCTCGCCCGCGTCGCACAATATCTTTGTGAGCATCCCGGTCGTGGTCGTTTTGCCGTGCGTGCCGGTCACGGCGATGGTGCGCGCAGCTTTTGAAACTTCGCCGAGCGCTTCGAAGTACGACATCTCGGGAATTCCTTTTTCTTTTGCGCGAATTCTCTCTTCATTGTCGGGATACACCGCATCGCTGTAGATAAGTAATTCGCAATCCGCCGGAATATTGCTGTGCGCATGACCGACGTCCACATGAATTCCCTTTTGCACGAGCAATGTAACCACCGGCGATTCTTCCCTATCCGAGCCGCTCACCTCATGGCCTGTATGCTTCAAATATTGCGCGAGCGCCGACATCCCAATGCCGCCGATCCCGACCATGTAAATTTTCTCCGGAATTTTCATGCAGCAGCTTTTTTATCGAGCGCTTCTAAAACGGCATCAGCCACCGTATTCCCCACGGCACCAAGTTCCTCTCGCAGTGTCTTCTTTAATTGGCCAAGATATCGAGGTTGCGGATGGTCGTTGATAACCTCGGAATACTTAGTATGCAGTCCTTCCCTTTCTTTTTTTACACCAACTGCGCTCTCTTTCGAATAGGTAAGGACGGATTTTCCCTGTCGACGCGGATTATCCGGCGATGGGTATGGATATCCGGTAGTCACGGTCTCATCGGCATTGGATGAAAATATTGCATACACGGGAAGTTCCTTATCATTAAAAGCTCGCCTCACTTCACGCGCCGTTTCGCCGGATGAACTATATTCGTCGACAACCGCGATGTGCGAATCTTTTTCGAGCGCGAGAATTTCATCAGCCCTTTCTTTCATCACATCTCGTGCCAATTTCATTTTTTCCGGATGCTGCTTTGCCAGGTACTCATTTTCGAGGTCACTTGGAAGATCCAATTCCTTCACGTACGGTGCGAATTCCTCTGTCGTGTCAGTAGTGCCGAACTTGTCGGGTTGTTTGTATTTTTCCATCGTTGCAAGCGTTGAGGGTGGCGTACGGCTATTAAAAAAGTAGAACCTCGGCATCTGTACGCCACGTGTCTCCTGCAGCTTTGCAAACACCGGGTGCAGAATATAAAAGAGCGGGCGGGCAGTGGTTTCCGGCAGAACGATGGCCTCTGGAGCTCCTTTAAAATCCTGCAGCATCTGTAAAACGACATTCGCTGCTCCTGTCTCCAAAATTTCCCTATCCCATGGTCCGACGAACATCTCCGACGATCCGTTCGCGGTCTTTTCAGGTCGTATTTTATGTGGCCGCTCAAGCATGGGCTTCAGTATACAATGCGACACTTATTCAACTGACCTATCGGTTGTTGCAAAAAAAGATTAGAATAGGAGCATGAAAAAAGATGCGTCGCCGAAAAAACCAAAGTTCGATTTCGAAAAAATGAAATCTGACGCGACGAGTCCCAACGGTAGAGTGCGCAAAGAAATGTTCGTCGAGTATTTTGAACGATTCGCGGAATTCCCTTCCTATCTGTTCGACAACGAGTCCGAGATACACAGCCAACTTTTGCAGACCATGACGGATATCAAGAACGATCCCGAAACGACAAAAGAAATGCAGCGGGGCGTCGACGAGGTCCTCGAGCGACTGCCATCCCGCCGTGAATTAGTGTGATCATTTTGAAGGTCCGAGCTGCGCCAGAAACTGGTCATTTCGGTCGTACTCGTTCTTAAACATGTCAAAGGAAGCGAAGGCGGGGCTAAAAAGGATGATGTCGCCCGCTCCGGCACGCTTGCGCGCTTCGGCTACGGCCGTGGAGAGATCAAGAGCAAGCGGCGCATTTGGAAATTCCCCTCGGATGCGATCGGTGCCCGTACCGACGAGCAGGACGACATCTTTGCAGCGATTTTTTATTTCAGCGACCAGTTCTTTGACTTCGAGGCCTTTGTCCGAGCCGCCGGCGATGAGCACGATATTTTTTTCATCCGAGTCCTTCTCTGCAGACAAGGCCTTGAGCGCAGCAATGGTCGCCTCGGGCGTCGTCGCGTTGTTGTCATTGTAGATCCGAATGTCGTCGGCATCCGAAACAAACTGCAAGCGGCCGTCTACCGCCTGAAATGTTTCGAGCCCGACTTTTATCCACTCTTCGGTCAGCCCGAGCACCCGCAGAGCCTCGGCGGCAAGCGATGCATTCTCACGATTATGCTCGCCGATGACCTTCAATTCCCAAAACGGCGGAATGGGGGGCGGCACGCGCGGCGGAAGGGGCGGATGCGCGGCTTGCACGCGCTCCTGCACGTCCTTGCCGACGATGAGCACATTGCCCTTCTTTTGATTTTTGAAAATATTGGCTTTGTCGGCGAAATACGTGTCTTCATCGGGGTAATAATTCTGATGGTCGTGCATGAGATTGGTAATGACCGCCACGTGCGGAGAAACGCCAAGGTCGCCAAATCCCTGCAGCTGCCAAGAATCGAGTTCGAGCACGATGACGGAGCCCCAGCCAATGTCCGGCAGCATGGCGAGCGTGGAGACGCCGCGGATGTTGCCGCCAAGAAAGGTCGCTTTGTGAACCTTTTGCAATGAGTGGTATATCATGTGCGTAACGGTCGATTTGCCCCGCGTGCCGGTGACGCCCACCAAAAACGAGCCGGCGAGAATGGCGAACTGCGCGAAGAGCGCCGTCGACATGACGACCGGAATATTCTGCGCGCGCGCGGCGGCCACTTCGGGTGAATCGAGCCGCACGCCGGCGGATTTGAGCACCATGTCGCAGTGCTCGAAGTCCTCATTTCGGTGTTCACCGAGTCGATATGTGATGTTGGGATATTGCTTGAGACGCGCGAGCGACTCAGCGAGTTCCTCTTCGGATTTTTTGTCAGTTACGAGTATTTCAGCCCCGTTCTTGGCTAGGAATTCCACATCGCCCACGGTGCGCCCCAGCACCCCAAGCCCGAGCACGGTTATCTTCTTACCGCGGAACATCGGAGAGAAGTCCAACATATTAGCCACTATAGCATCGCCCTTGCATTTTTTTAGTTTATTATGAAAAATATTCGTATGGAAAAATATATATCTATTTTCGTTACTGTCGTGGTCATCGCAGCCGTGGGGTATGCCGCGCTCGGCATCGCCCAAACCGCCTCCGTTCCGGCAACTCAGCGTGGACAGACGGCACCAGTGTCGGATATCCCCCATTCCACCGACCCCTCGCAGGCCAACATCAAAATGCTCGTGGCCACATCTTCGTACTTGTTCACCGTACCAGCAGGTTCCACCGTGTATGAAGCCTTCAAGATCCTTGTGGGCTTCGGCGATGTTAAGTACAAGAGCCACGAGACCGGCAAAAATGACGTGGTTATCGACGCCATAGCAGGCATCCCGAACGCAGGCGGATCCACATGGGAGTTCTACATCAACGGCGAAAAGCCGGCCGACAACATGATGAAAGCAAAGGTCAAGGACCAAGACATCGTAGAGTGGCGCTTCGAAAAACACATCTAGCTACATATCAACAGGTGCTGTCAATTGCGCATCTGAATAGCTTGTTACCATTGTATGTACGGTTGTTTGTGGAAGTAGGGTTTGATCCCCTCACTGTGCCGCAACGGTAATACCTCAGAAAATTTTTTTGAGGTCGAGTCCGGTCTTCAATCAACTGGTTTTCTCCCCGAGGCACTTGTTGCTTTTCGGGGTTCCCGAGCAGGAATTTTCGTCCCGAGTATGTTCGAGGGATTGATGAATCTCTGCTGAGGGCAGAGATTTTTGCGTATTTCCGTATGTACGAAACAGAAACTTTCATAGAACAAGACGAACTCCTTGATAAGGAGCCGCTCGCTGCGGAAGAAGAGCTGGACGAGGAGTTGGAAGAGCCGGAAGAAGACGAAGAGGAAGTTGAGGGGGCGGACAAGGAAGTCGTCGTACAAGAGCTTTCAAGCCCGTATCGCTTCGATGGCACGGAGATAGTTAATGTGCACACCGGTGAGTCGTGGACAAAAGAATTCCAAGCCACGCAGAGCGTCGACATGGTGGCACAGCATCATCAGATGCTGCGTCAGTGGCGAGACGGCGGCGATCCGCGTTTCTTTGTGGACGAAGTGGAGAACGGCGGCAAGCTCCACACCACGTACATGATCCTCAACAAAGACTGGTCCGTGGGTTACGAAATCGTCTCACGGCCACTTGATCACGGCGCTGAAGAAGAAGCGACTTCCGCCGATGAGGAAGACGACTCCGCGGCATCGGAAGAAGAGACGTTCGAAGAATTATTGAGTGAAGTGGATGAGACTGATAATGAGGAGCGTCCTGCGGCACCTATTGAAATGGAACATGAGGCGACTGTTGAGAAGCCCGAGGCCCAAGCGATCAACGATGCGATGAGCGAATCCCACGAGGTGCCGCGCGGACATTCAGCAACAGTCATTCCGTTTTCCACCACCCCTCCCGCACCACAAACTACCGGTCACGACGCATATGAGTTGAATGGCATCATCATGCGTGCAGCGTAATTGACGTATGAAAATTCCTTACTACAACCTCCGCGACGAAGCACATCGCCTTCCGATAGCCGTGGGACGCGAGAGCGAGATGCAGCGGCTCGATAGGCTGATAGGGCGACGGATCGCGGGCAACGCGTGCGTCGTCGGCGAGAGCGGCAGAGGTAAGACATCGCTGGTATGGAGCTGGATGCGTCGCATCTCTCGTCGCGCGGAGTACGACCGGTATGCGCTGTTGCAATTCGACGCTGCTCACCTATCGGTACTTAGTGATGATGCGCTGATGGATACCTTCACCGAGGCGCTCGCTACGGTACCGGCAAGCATCATTTTTATCGACGACATCGGCAATGAGATCTATCGCAATAATGCTCTCGTGCATCGCGTCAGCCGGCTCTACGACACATTACTGCGCTCCCGAGAAATACACCTTATCTTCGCGCTCCAGTTTGAGCAATACGCGTGGCTCTCGCAAGAATTCTCCTCTTTCGTTCAGATGTGCGAGACCATTCCGCTCAAAGAACAATCGGCCATCGAGTACACCATGATCTTGCGACAGGTACTGCCGCGGCTCCGCGGGCATCGGCTCATCGTACAAAATGCAGCGCTTCAGGATATCGTCGCTTTTGCGGCCAGATTCCCATCAATGGGCCAGATGCCGCGCTCGGCCATTCGCCTTCTCGATGAAGCGCTCATATTTGCGACATCCAAAGGAGAAAAAGTGCTTACGCAAGACGCAATAGCGCACGTCGTCGAGGGCAAAACGGGCGTCCCCCGCTCACGTCTTACACAAAATGACCTCGCGAGCGTAAAACGTTTGCGGGAAACACTGAGCGAACGCATCGTCGATCAGGAAAGTGCGATTACTTCGATCGCGACTACCCTCCAGCGAGCCAAGCTTGGCCTTCGCGATCAGGGCCGGCCACTCGGCTCGTTCCTCATGCTCGGGCCCTCCGGCGTGGGAAAAACGGAGACGGCAAAATGCGTGGCTGAATTGCTCTTCGGCATGCAGGGCAGTTTTATCCGTTTCGACATGTCGGAATTCCAGCAGGATCACACGGTGCAAAGGCTCATCGGCGCGCCCGCCGGCTACGTGGGCTACGACGAAGGTGGCGCGCTCACGAGCGCACTGAAGAAAAATCCGCACTCGCTCATCCTGCTGGACGAAATAGAAAAAGCACATCCCAAAGTCTTTGATATTTTCCTGCAAGTGCTCGACGACGGCCGCCTCACTTCCGGTCAGAATGAAACTGTGGATGCACGGCACGCTATAATCATGGCCACGTCGAACGCGGCAGTACAAGAGATTTTGTCCGCCTTCGATGCGGGCGTCAGCGATGAGGAATTCATAAAAGAAACGGTAATGCCCGTGCTCTCCAAAACCTTCCGCCTCGAATTCATCAATCGTTTCGACAAGATATTGATATTCAGGCCGCTTTCAGTACCCTCTTTGATGAAGATAGCGCAGCTTGAAATGGCAAAAATAGAAAAACGGCTCGGAAAATACCGCGTCCAATTCGATATCGAACCTTCGGTACTGGAAGAGCGCGTGCAAAAATTGGCCGACCCGCGCTTTGGCGCCCGTCCCGTGAAGCGATTCGTCGAGGAGACGTGCGAAACGCTGCTCATGCGTTCGCTCCTCGGCTCAAATGTATGAACCCCGCCGAATATATTAGAGGCTTGGAATCGTTCCGCTCTTCAGAGGGAGCGGGTGCGCCAACCACACAACTGCAAAGACAACAGGCCCTGCGGATGTTCGAGGAACGCAGCGCAATGATCAATTCCATAGATGCCGACATAAGCACATCATTGCTAGAAGCCCTACATAAAAAGATCGCATATGAACAGCGTTCACTTAATACACTGATAGAAGCCGACGAAAAGCGCGAGCTTGTAGAGAAGAAACGCAACAAAGTACTGAATTCGCAGTTCTTCGTCCAAAAACGGCTCGACGTCAACCTGCTATGAAGACTGTCTACATCGGCGCAAACGAACATCGCGGCAAACGCCGTCTCATCGGCTATGCCGATGAAGATCGTCTACGCCACATGTACATGATAGGCAAAACAGGCGTCGGCAAATCGACCGTGTTCCAAAACATGTGTTTGCAAGACATCCGCGCGGGCAGCGGGGTCTGCTTCATCGACCCGCACGGGGAATCCATCGATTGGCTACTCGAGCGAATTCCGAAGGAGCGACTGGGGGATGTGATCCTTTTCGACCCAAGCGACTCGGAATTCCCTTTCGCGCTCAATCTGCTGGAGGCGCGCGACGACTTCGAACGGGACTTTTTGGTCAACGAGTGCATTCAGATCTTCTACAAACTCTTCGATCCCAAGCGCAGTGGAATGATCGGTCCGCAATTCGAGCATTGGTTGCGCAACGCCGCTCTGACGGTAATGGCCGGCCCCGAAGGCGGAACGCTGCTGGAGATACCGAAGCTTTTCATCGATAGAGAATTCGAGAAGAAAAAGCGCGCGCACCTTACCGATCCGCTCGTCATCGATTTTTGGACCAAACAGATGGCCAAGACATCGGATTTTCACAAGAGCGAAATGCTCAATTACTTCATGTCCAAATTCGGACCATTTCTGAACAACGCGCTCATGCGCAACATCATGGGTCAACACGTGAGCAGCTTCGAATTCAGCTCCCTCATGGACAATCAGAAGATCGTGCTCGTCAATCTCTCCAAGGGCAAGATCGGGGAGCTCAATGCGCACATGCTCGGCCTCATCCTTATCTCGCGCCTGCAAGCAGCCGTGCTCTCGCGCGCGCATCGCAGAAGCAGCGCCCGCACGCCCTTTTACCTGTACGTCGACGAGTTCCAGAATTTTGCCACCGACACCTTTTCCTCGCTCCTCAGCGAATCGCGCAAATACGGATTGGGCATGCATCTCACCAATCAATACCTCTCGCAATTGCCGGAGCAGATGCGCGATGGCGTGCTCGGCAACGTGGGCACACTGGTCTCTTTTGAAGTGGGTGCGGACGACGCAAAAATACTTTCAAAAGAGTTCTCGCCGATAAGTGAGTACGACTTCATGGGACTGCCGCGGTTCAACTTCTACATCAAGCTCATGATCGACGGCAAAACCTCACAAGCCTTCTCCGGCGTCAGTTTGCCGCCCGAGGACGCGAGCGATGCGCCGATAAAAGACAAGGTCGTTACGCTCAATCGCCTCGCCTATGGCTGGCCTCGGCTTTTGGTCGAGGAGACCATCAAGCGACAGCTGCGTTAACTTGGATATAATTCGCCTAATGAAGATAGACCCTTCCCGGATCCAATTCCCTACAACGGTCGTCGTGACCGAGCAGGAGATCGACATTTCACAGCTCTCTGATGCGCAAAAGAAATACTACTGCGATCTGCTCGAAGAGATCGCATCGATTTACGAATCCAAGAATAAGCCGCGGGTCATCATAGCTATCGCCGGTGCGAGCGGATCGGGAAAATCGACGACTGCGGCGATCCTTCGCGAGATAGCACGGCAAGTATCACTGCCGTGCGCTCTTGTAGAAGTCGGTATCGATGCCTTCCATCACTTCAATGAACACCTGATCTCGCACTCATTAAAAGAACACAAGGGGCGGTACGACACGTACGATGTAACGAAGCTATTGTGGATGCTCGAGCGATTCGCAGCCGGAGAAAATGTCGCATTTCCGCTGTATTCGCGAAAGCTGCACGATCCGATAGAAAACGCGATCAAGGTCACCGAACCAAAAACATTACTTCTCATCGAGGGTTTGTGGCTTCTGCTCAACACTCATGGCTGGCGCGACGTGCAAAATCTTTTGGATTACAGCTTCTTCATTGAGTCGGACATTGAAAAGGTGAAGAAACATGTGGTCGCCCGTTCAGTGAGAGGTGGCAGAACAAAGGAGGATGCGACGGAATATTACGATCAGAAAGACGCGAAAAACGCCGAGCTCATCGCAAAGGTAAAATACCGGGCGCACAAAATAATCGCGCCGCACTACGAGATCTAAAAGAGTCTGTGTTCGTGCTTACCCCAGCGCTTCCAGAGATAGAACGCTGACCATAGATACAACACCGCGACGACGACGAATATCATGTAATTGGACGAGATGGACATGCCGATGTTGATACCGAGCAACCCCGTAACGCCAAGATTCAAGCCTGAGACCGTTAATATCGCGAATGCCGCCCTATCCATGGAGTCTTTGGCACCAAAGACCAGCCAGCCGTGATTCATCCACTCATAGCCGAGATAGAGCGATGCAGCGCCGGAGACCACCCACGCGAGCTTGAGACCAAGGCCCAGAATGCCTGCGAGCCCCGGCACAGCGCCGAGCACGTACAAGACCGGCGGAATACCGCCGAGCAAGAGCGCTACGGCAGCCACGACTAATCGCACTTCAGACCAGTAAAAACTCCACTTTTCCAAGTCACGAGGATTCATAAAAAATAATGTCTATGGTAATGCCTTCAGTATACCTCCTGCCAAAAAGAAAGACCCGCCCCTGTGGAGGGGCGGGCGATAGTTAATTATGGCGCCGGAAACGGAGGCGCACGGCGCGCCGGATCACTTTGAACACGGAGCGGCCTTTGAAGAGCTCGCGGTACCGTTTGATGCTCGCTTTGATGTGCTCTTTGAGCATCAGTATCCTGCGGTGAACAACCTTGTACCACGCGAACTCATGCACGTAATCCCGCCACCTCGCATACCACCAATACACGCGCTTCGCGCATTTCGGCAAGCGCTTGTAGTACACGTGGCCGAGATAGGCCAGCACGGACATGAAGTACAGCTTGGAGATGACGAAAAACAGGGCCAGGAGAAGAAAGCTTCCATCAGCCAAGTAACTAAGTTCGTACCATTTGATGATGCCAAAGGGCACTAGCGCGATCACGACGATCAGAGCGGCGAAATACCATGGCAGCTTCTTGAGCCAATCCTCGACCGATTTACGAAAAATGCGCCGTGCGAGCTTGCCCAAGCTCTCTGCGAGCATCAGCAGCAAGACCAGAGCGGTCAGCACAGCTATGCCGACGCGTTTTAGGAAACCGCGCTTGCGAGCCTCCATCTGAACCTCTCTTTCTGCTGCAACAGTGCCACTGAAGCACTAGTGCGTCAACTTACTATGTGGGCATGGGGAGACTCGAACTCCCAATCCTTACGGAATACGATTCTGAATCGTACGCGTATACCAATTCCGCCACATGCCCAACTGAGCCATTCTAAGCGACATTGACTATTAGACAAAATTGACGTAAAAATCTTGGAGCACAGGAGAGGCAGATGCTTAAATCCGAGTACCCTAGCGTCAGAGACGTGACTATGTCGAAAGTGTGGCCAGCCGATGTTACTTCCGAAAAAGGTAGCAAAACATGGGACGTTCTCCACGTAGCCGGTAGCGACCGCACCGTTGTGCCGGTACGCGATCCGGGCGATCTCGTGGGCAACCATTTTCATCCGGCAGTCCGCGGAAAGAATCCCGAGAAGTTTATCGTGTTCAGGGGCTTGATCAGCTTTTGGTTCGAGGATGTTCATGGGGGTTACCTGCCCATGTATATCGACACAGAGTTCCATGGGGTTGTTGAGGTGACGATACCACCCTACATTTTGCACGGAGTAGATGTCGTGCGGCAGGTATGGTTCATAGAGAGCGGCGTGGGTCCGTACGATCCGGCCAACACGCGGAGTGAGGAGGAGTTTAAAGCGCTCGTCACGAGCCTCAAGGAATGAAATTTCAGCGCGAAGTCGCCAAGGCGACTTCGCCCTTTTCATTTTTGTGCAAAAAAGAAAAGGGCGCTATGAAGCTCTCCCGTTGTTGCAGTTTCGGAACTGATTATACTTTAACCTCCGTCACGTTTGCACCTATGGTCGTGAGCCGCTCCGCGAGATTCGCGTATCCGCGGTTTATTGGGTACACGTTGCGCAACATCGATTCACCTTCCGCCGCGAGCATACCGATGAGGAGCAGCGTCGCGGGTCGCAGTGCGGGCGGAGCTTCTACATCTGCAGCGTGAAGCGGCGTCGGCCCATCGATAAAGACGCGATGCGGGTCGAGCTGCTCCATTTTGGCGCCAAGCTTGGTCATTTCCATGTAATGTTTGGCGCGTCCGTCGTAGACCCAATCATGAATGAGCGTGCGGCCTTTGGCCTGCGTAGCCACTGGTACGAAAAAGGGCAGGTTGTCGATGTTGATGCCGGGATATGGGCGTGGCGCTATTTTTTCGGGAGCAGCTACCAGTTCCGATGGCTTGATGGTGAGATCGCACAGCACCGTGCGGCCGTTTTCGGCCGTATATTTCTCCCCTCGTTCATATTGCAAACCCATTTGTGTGAGCGTGTAGAGCTCGAGCTCGAGAAAATCCATTGGGCATCGCTTGATGGTGATATTCGAATGCGTCGTCGCGGCAAGCGAGATAAAAAACATCGATTCTATAGGGTCTTCGCTCGGAAATCCGGTGATGTCGCCGTTGATATCAGCGACGCCGCGTACTACGAGCGTGGAAGTGCCAATGCCTTCTATCTGCACACCGCAGCGCTCGAGGAAAAAGCATACATCCTGCACCATGTAATTGGCACTCGCGAATTTGATGATAGTGGTACCCGGAATTTTTGCCGCGGCCATGAGCACATTTTCAACACCTGTGTCCGATGCTTCATACATGACTATCTCCGCGGGCTTCTTTTCTTTGACTTCCACATGGTAGGTATGTTTCTCTTCATCACCGGAGATCGCGATGCCGAGTTTCGAGAGCGCGTCGATGTGTGCACCCAAACTCCGCTTGCCGAGGTCGCAGCCGGTGGGCGCCGGCAGGTCGAACGAGCTAAAGACGTGCGCGAGCGGCGCGATAAAAAGCGCGATGGAGCGTGTCTTTTCGGCCGAAGCGCGATTGATGGCTGCGAGGTCGAATTTCTCCGGCGGCGTAATGCGCATATCCCCGCTCGCGTCCCACTCCACCTTCACGCCGATGGACTGCAGTACTTCTATCAAACGCTTCACCTCCTCTATCTGCGGCATTTTCTTGAGCGTCGTCGTCCCGCGATTCAAAAGTGAGGCGGCGAGCAGCGCGACAGCGGCATTTTTGGAAATATTGGTCGTAACGGTGCCGGCCAACTGTTTTCCGCCGACCACTTTGTAGTTCATACAGCCCATGATGACAGAGTTCGACGGTATTTGAAAGTTTCTTCGCGAACATCGTGCACCTGTTGAAATACTGTGGATAACTTGGCATTGCACTGTTGCGACAATGCCCGACAATTCATGTATGTCGTGCGCGCGCAATTTCCATACGAGCGCATTTTTCATTTCCCCATTTGCTGCCAAGTGCTTGAGCTTCGAGCCCAAGTAGTTGGTGGATCTTTGACACTACAGAGAGATGGCGTTCATCTCTTAAAATAATGAACGCAACTACAGATGCCGCGCAGCGCGGCGTTTGAACCATCGACCCTAAAGGAGGGCGCGGTGACCCAATCCAAGAAGCACGGTGACGGCGACGATAACGGCGCCGGAGAGACCGGGCCGAAGAACGAATTCAAAGTGTGGTTTCCGCAGGCGCTCAGGTCGCTCATCGGTGCCGAAAAAGCACCGGCGAGCATCAACGACCTTTATAATGCGCTTCTCGAAATGCTTCCCGCAGATCTCGAGACGGAAAAAGGGTCGGTGACCCGCAGCCGCGTGTACAAAGAGCTCGGCGAGATATTCAAGGGCAAATGCAGCAAAACCGTGCTGCGTGACGCCGTGAAGGCACGTCTTTCGGGCAAGAAATTGCTCGAGCAGCTCAAGCGTCACGCGCATGGCCACGATCCTCTGCCGCCCGAGTGGTGGCTTACGGAAATGTTGCAGGAAATGCACGGACGTGTTTCTGCCCCGCACCGCGGCGGCACGAGCAAGCCCGGCATTCTGCGACTTCCCTTCCTTGAGTCCAAGGCGGCCAATCTCGACATCACTGATGCCGACAAGCCGTTCCATGCGCTCAGATGGAATAAGAGCGAGAAGATCCGATTCGCGGTCATTTCGGCTCCCCAGCTTGGGTTGCTCTATGATCCCGATATCGAATTCAATCTCACGCGCTGCGCTTTTGCGGCTGCGCGAAGGCTCGAATGCGACGCTATGGTCGTGGGAGGCGGACTCTTCCGCATCAATCTGAATAAAACCGCCGGCCCCAATCGTCTACTCGACGATTTCGTCAACGGCATTCAGATCGATCTCGAATCACTCGCGGAAAATTACCGCGACGAAGCACGTGAGATCCTGACGTCGAAGGCGGGTAAACCGCTCTTCGTCACAGCGGCCGAGCGTTTTTCGGAGCTTTTGCGCGGCTGGTACAAGGTCGCTATTCGTCCCCACAATAAGGGGCCGGAGTTCACGGACAAGCCGATCTATATCGTGCTTGGCCCCGATGACATGGCGCTCGTCATGCGCATCACGTACTTCGAGATCCTCTATCAACAGCATCAGCGCTGGCAGGAAGCCAACGCCCTTGCGAGCTTGAAAGCACGTATCGCTGCGGAACTCTACGAAGAATTCGTCGAGACGAAGCGTAGCGGCGAGGATTTTTCGGAGATACAGGCGCATTACGAGACGGCACGCAAGGAGGCCGAGGAGGCTTCTCATCTCGCCAGCCGGTTCCGTATGACGAATATCGAAGCGGGCCAAGACGTCATGCTGTATCAACGTGCACTCGGGTACCTCATCGGAGAGATCGAGGGTACGGGTGACAGGGCGGGCGCTATTCCCAACGCGAAAGTCGTCGCGGAAGACCGCGCATTTATGGTCTTTGGCGGCAACAAGGATGTTGTGAAGATCGCTTCGGGTGGTGGAGATTCCAATCCGCACTACGCGGAACTGGGAACGTTCGGTCCGATGCAGCGCGCTGGCAAGCTTCCCGCTTTGACCATCGTTACGCATCCCCGCGCGCTCTACTACCGAAAAACGGCACGGGAAAACTACCGTGACGGCACGATGATCGTGCGGCCGTCCGTCTTCGTCGAAGCACCAATGCTCGTCGATGCCGGATTGATCCGCAAGGCAGCGCGCGGTAAGCGCATCAATCTGCCCGTCGTGAAAGCGGTCAAAGACCCGCGCTTCGAAGCCGGTATGTTGGTCGTCAACCTGCATCCGGATCGTGAGCCCAGCATTGATTATTTGCGCGCCGAAGCGGTGCGTAATCTTGGCGCGAAAAAAGAAGAGAATACCAAACGCGCCCTGCCCAAGATGCTGTGGATCATGGTCTGCACGGACATGCACTTCGGCGGCCCCAATCGGCTCTTCATCCATCGCAAGACGGGTGTTCCGATCGGCCTCACCGAAACCGCCATGGAACTCATGCGTCCGTATCTCAAGTCGCACAAAGGCTTGGCACCGGTCCACATGTTCGTTTCCGCGGACGACGCCGTCAACGGCAACCACTTCGGCACCGATCAGCGGCCCCATAGGAATCGTCGGACGAATACCGAGGTTCTGCTTGAGGCTCACGAACGGCTCGAAGCGGTCGATCGAATGCGAAATCCCGAGAAACAGGTCGAGGAACTGAAGGCTCTTATCCGCTCACAAGCGAGTCAGATCCTTCGGCGAACGCCTGACCACCTCGGCTCGCAGTTCAAAGAGATCGAAAAGGGCCTCATGATCCCGTATCGTGATGTGTTCAAAGGAATCATCCTAAGAGCGCATCACAGCGGAGTCACCGTGGGAGCTTGTAGCGATCTCACCGGACAGTCGTACGATACCGCCGACATCGGCATTATCGATTGGCCCTCCGGCAACCATGCCGGAAAGACCGTCGACAATGCTCTGTACGAAGGCGAGTTCCTCGCCAGCCTACAGCGTGGGCAGTTCCGGGACGATCCGGACCTCATCAAGCTTGGGCTGGACGTCGACAAGCTCATTCGTGCTCCTCTCTCGCAAGATCGTGGAACGGGCTACGGCACTGTTCAGGTCGGCAAGAAGGGATACGTATGGGGACTCAACATCGAGTGCACGCCACCTGTGCGTGACAGCTGGCTCGACACCATGCATGGATTCGTCAAAGCCGATCTTCGTCGTGGCAACCCCTCGACGATCCTCGGCAAAATGTCGGTCATCCATATCGCAGGTGACAAGCACTTTGAGGCTGACGCATTTGCTACTGGCCACTTGTGGGTCATGGGTGCACCTGATACACACACCGATGCGTTCGCGGACCTCGCTGGCGGCTTGCCGGAAAATAATGCCGGCAAAGTCTTCATCGGCGTTCCCGTCGACGGACCGGATGCAGGCGAGATCAAAGTGGTCCACCTGACTCCGAGCGTGATGCAGGATTACCTCAACTCGGGAGAAGAGTTCCCGTGGGATGAGTTCCTCCCCAATCGCGCGTGATGTTCTTTCCAACTTCAGAGGGCCGAATCGCTTCGCGATTCGGCCCTCTTCCTTTACGCCCTAAGCTAGTCGAAGGGTGCTTCCAATTTAGACTTTTTGTGGTTTAATGCCCACAGCTCATAGGAGAAAACACGATGGCAAAGTTCGCAAAACTCGGCCGGCGTTTGATATTCGCGCCGGGGCTTCTGATGAATTTCTACGACTTCCCGCGCTGTGTCGACCTGCGCAAGTTCCTCGAGGGTTCCAACACTTTCGAAAAGGGCCAGCGCATCGGCGGACATTTTCTGGACGGCCTCGGCAGAGCGTACGAGCTGGAAGTGCTTGCGGACACACATCGTGTCGAGACATTGGCTGCGATTGCAGTGGAGTTGCGCAACGAGTGGGGCTCCCCCGCACGTCCAACAACGTCGCTCAAAGAGATGTTCGACACAATGCGAGGATATTATCCGGACCTTACGCTCCAGACTCCGATGTCAATCAACATAGTCCGTTTCGCCCGCGGTGAACTCGGCGATCTCATCGAGCAGGAATTTCCGGAAGCTCTGCGGGAGCAAACGGAAATCTTCCAACGCGACAACACATGAGGATGATCATGCACGAGAAAGTGAACAACAGACGGAACTGGCTCATCGACACGATAGTGGCTCGTCGCAATTGCGACACGCTCCAAGAGCGCAAAGAGCTGCGCGCGTCGCTTCGCGATAGATCCGAGAAAGAGCTGTTCGATATTTTGAACAGCATATGAAAAACACCCCCGAGGCTCTGCCTTGGGGGTGTCATTTTTTTGTACTACAAGATCAGGCTGCCTTCGGGGAAGATTTCTTCTCCTCAGGCAAGTCCATGACCGACGCGAGCAATTTCTCGGCCTTCATGCTCCACTTCTGCGCGAAGAGCTGCCCGAGAGCAGAACCGAACGCAGCGACGGGCACGAGGTCGAGGAAATGCGCATTGAGCACCACGAAGGTGCCGGTGCCGAAGGTCACGACGCCGTGCAGCACGCAGGTGATGGCGTGATACGGCGCGTGATTGCGATTGCCGGCTCGGCTCGAGAGCGTGTGCGTGATGTTGTTGATGAAGAACACCATCCCGCCTATCAGGAGCGAAAGCGGCCGCTCGTACCCCGTGCCCGCGAAAACGGTGAACGGAAGCACGATCGTATTGGCCGTAACCCCGATGAGCGAAAAAAGATATCCGCTCGTCACGAGGTACGCGCCACAGATGATCGCTGTGCCGAGCAGCACGACCTTGTGCCACTGCACCGCCTCGAAGGACTTCTTCTCGGCCTTCGTGACGTGTCCGTCGGCGCTCATGCCAAGCATCTTTTCGAGCGCCATCGAAAGCACCGCGCCCGAATTCGCGCCGTAGACGGTCGCGACCGTGTACGGGACGAGTAGCGAGAACGGCATGAAGCCACCGGATTGTGTGTACCCGATGAGGTACGTCCAATGCACCATGAAGACGATGCCCGCGAGGAGTCCAGTCACAACCGGCCAGCCGGGATGGTCGCGATTGGCGAAGCGCGCGTTGACCGTGTAGATGTTGCTCTGCAGAAAGCCGAGAGCCATCACGACTGTGACATCCCTCATCGCTACCGCGGCGTCGAGCAGAGAAACGCTACCGTCGCCGAGCGCGGATAACGCATAGAGCGCGAACGTGCCGACGAAGATGAGCTGCAACGCGCGCTGTGTGCGTTCGTCGAGCCATTTGAGAGACGAGGAGCCCACACTATCCGTGCGCACTTGCCATCGCTTCTCGACCCACATCATCCATTGCACGCCGACGAGTCTGCCGACCAAGGTGCCAGCGATCGCGGCGATAAGCAGACCGAAAGATTCCGCATTGGCGAATCCCTGCTTTTGCGCAAGATACGCGCCGGCAAGGACCTGCATTGCGAGGAACCATCCGCCGTTGGAGCCCAATCCTGCGAGCGCCATGAGAAAAAGCGACTTGCGCTGCCGGATGCGACTCACACACACGAACGACATGAACAGCAGCGTCTGCGCGAGCAGGAATTTTATTACGACTACCGGATCGCCGAAGCCCGCGTAAGGAGCAACGAGCGCCACGGCCGCAACTGCCGAAATGATGAGCGTGCTGCGATGATCGTAGGAGTGATCCCTCGCCATCAAGCCGAGCACAACGGGACTTGCGATCAGTGCGATCACCAGAAGGCCGCAAACCAAACTGCCAAACATCGAATCTCTCCTATTTTCGAGATATAGCCTAAAACCACGCTAGCACGAGAGCTCTCTCCAAAAATCCACACGAAATCCACTTCTTATCCCCTGTTTTGCAGATGGTGCGGGCCGAGAATCGGCGCTAGCCGACCCTGTCTTGGTGGGCAGCTATAAACTCGAACTTCAACTAATATCTGTGCGGGCGGAAGGAAATCGGCTCTAGCCGACCTTGTCTTGGTGGGCAGCTAATGCGCGGTCGCCAACTACTATGTGCGGGCGGAAGGAATCGGACCTTCGACCTCTGTCTTATCAGGACAGCGTTCTACCACTGAA
>CAZHOB010000001.1:0-100896 GCA_964534465.1 uncultured Candidatus Saccharibacteria bacterium | reverse complement strand
GGGCCTATAGTATAGCGGTAGAACGGTTCCATGGCATGGAACAGGTCGGGGTTCGACTCCCCGTAGGTCCACATTAGAAGAAAGCGAAGCGCCTAGAGCCGTTTTTACCGCGAAGATGGGCGACAGCTGCGGGGTTCGAAAGTTTTTCCCGTCAAAAACCACACCTTCTGGGAATTCGAACCATTGGAGCTCCCGCTGAGTGACGGCATCTGCTGTGCGCCAGTACGTACCCGGTGCCCGAAGAAAGCTCTCAGCATCCGCGACTGCCTCCTCCACATTTGAGTCAGTTTCGCGTAGAGCAAGGAGACGAACCTCAATGACGCCGCGTTCCTTAACGATCTCCCCGAGGAAAGACTTGAGGGTCTCGTCTGGTATCACTCCTTTTGCATTCTTTCGTATCGCATCGCTTTGTTCGACTTCGAGTTCTATCTTGCGCTTCTGAAGCCGGGCAACTTCATCATGCTCAGCTCTCGTAGCATTGCCATATTCCTCACGCACGAACGTGAAGAGCTTCGCCATGTGCTCGTCGGCGTACTTGTACGAGTCCATGAATATGGCGAACTGCGTGTCGAGGGCATCGCGCTGGAAATTACCACCCTTTTTGAAGTTGTAGTACGGATGTTTCGTGCCTTTCTTACCGGTAGACCAGCCACCCGTGAGCTTGAGACCGAATTCACTGACAACAAAGCGGCGAAGTGGAAAATCTTCTCGATCAGTCTGATAGCTGCGCGTGCGACGACCACGCTTGTCGAGCACGCGTTGTACCTGAGCGAACAGCGCGTCGGACACGATCGGATCGAATGTGACTCCCTTGTGTCGCTCTCCGAATTTATTGATCCACCCGGCGTAGAGCTCGTTACTCATCATGGTGTAGAAGTAACTGCGGCTGATGCGCCTTCGGCCTCCGAATCGCAAGCCTTTCTTGTGCATCATTTCCCACACTTCGGAAATCGCATACACACCCATCGCCAACGTTTCAAAAGCTTCCCTCACGAGCGGGGCGTAGACGGGATCCTGCGCTATCGTTGCTTTACCGGCCACACTCACATTCTTATAGCCGATCGGTGCTTGCCAAACGTAGCGCCCGGCTCGAACCGCGTCTTTCATTCCGTTTGAACATCGTTCCGATCGGATGTCGTTGTCGAACTGAGCTATGTTCGCCATCGTGTTCTCCATGAACCGACCGACGGGGGTGTCTTCGATGTTCTCCGTCGTCGAACTGATGCTCACTCCGTAGCGTTTGAGCAAGATGCGAATCTGGCTGTAATCATCCGTATTACGAGATAGCCGATCGATCTTGTATACGATCGCCGTAGAAACATCATTCTTCTTGTCTGCACAATACTCCATCATTTTTCGAAGCTGCGGACGATCTGCGGTCTTTGCACTCTCGCCTTCGTCACTGAAGAGCTTCGCCACCTCGTAGCCGTGTTTTTGTGCATACTCTCGACACAGCCGCTCTTGGGTCGAGAGACTGTTGCCCTCGACGGCCTGCTCGGTTGTGGATACGCGGATATAAATAACTGCTTTTTTATTTGTTTTGTTTTCCATGTTCACTGAAGTATGACGCAGCCGGATGAAATTCCAAACGGCTGCGTCACACGCGAACTGATAATTTACCTCTTCGCCCTTCCTTTTTTCTGCGCACGTTTTGCACGCTCAGCCAAACTATCGCGGTAGAACTGTGCCATCGATTGCTGAAGCGATCGTACGAACTGATCCACGTGATCGTTTTTCTTTTTCATGCTTTTTCTTTGCGAGAAAAGCGTTGACGAGTGTCTTCGCCAAATAGCGGAGGGCGTCGTGCAACTTTTCCTCTTCGTCTTTCGACATTATGAGCACTGCTAATAGCGCGGCGGGAGAAAGGTCCGACAAACCTGCCGCAAAATAATGAATTCATTCGACAAGAGACAAATAAAAAAAATGTCCCAAAAAATGATCAGACCACGAACACTAAAGTTCGCAGACTAACCACTTCCGGGGACATTCTTCAGGTCACGCTCCTACCTCTCAGCCGCAAACGTCCTGTGGGCTGCTTTTTGACTTCGCGTCCATGGACAAAGCGCCATCCATGAACTCCTACAAATCGATGCTAGCAATGCTTCTTTCGCATCTGCTGGGACGGTCAGTCGATTTTCCCCTCGTCCTCTTATTCAGAAACCAGTTGTGTCGAGAGAATCAGGTTCTCCCAACCTGTCGAGCATTTTCCCTCGTTACGCAAAATTGTCAATCGTTTTTCGTGGTGAAATATCGACCGTCGCCGGCGGTGATCGATCTATACACCTATTGCGAACGACGACCACCCGTAAAATCGAAGCCAGATCAGAAATATGATGAGAGAAGCGAGCAACATGAACTGCGCCATTCGGAGTGCGCGTTTATCTGCCCCAGGCGCTTCTATTTTTGCGATGCGATCTGGAAATTGAAGGATCGCGAACTTCCTTTGCTTCGCGCGATGCCTTTTACTCAACGAGACACCTCCCCCAATGGCGAACATCACACTGAAGAAAATAAGTAGCAGCCCAAATGATCCCGGGTCTTTTTTGTAGTAGCCCCAAACGGCTATTAGGGCGGCGGCGGCACCAGCAATGACTGAAGTCCATGACTCCGTGTCCATCTTTTCACCCTCATTTGCAGCTCTGGTTGATTGTGGTTGTGGATTAGCAGCAGCCTCATGCGCCTTCACTTTTTGCAATGCGAACTCGAGAAAATCATTGAAACCCTGTCGCGACGGGTTCACATCGATACTCTGGTGTGCACTCACGACTCGAACAACCTTTTGATCGTACCGTATCGCCGGATTTTCGGACCACAAGATCTCTTTTCTCTTTCGAAACATGCTCTGGTAGATCAATTTTGTATCGTCATATGCGATCTTACTGTTCACAAAGGAGAGCATTATAGAGCCGCCGAGGAACAGGGCGAGCATGGCCATTGGGTTAAAACGATCAAACAAAGTCGCGTTTGTTGATGCAAAAACGCTGATCTCGTAACTTATTGAAAGGAAAAGCAGCACCAGCGCCAGGATGCCGTAAGAGGTTGGCTGTCGCATTAGTTTCATTTGCCCCTGTGGTTCCATGCTCCTCTGCGCTATTTTCTATTCAGGTACTTTTTTGCGGCCACGAAATAAACAATGATGTTGGCTATGCTGATGAGGTCAGCAAGACTTACATACCATGCGCCAGTGGCCATTTTTGTGTAATAGACGACTCCGATATTGATGACTATGAATAAGGCAAAGGCGGCTCGAAAAACCTTCTGGGTGTCGAACTCATAGACACTGTGCACCTGCTTGGCCGAGAATTGGATGGTAAACCAGAGAGCAGCGGGGGCGCAAATCAAAAGGACAAAACCGACATAGAGATTCGGTAAGAAGAGCGCAATGAGATATGTCGGCAGTATATAAAATGCGGCATAAAAAAGATTTGTACCAATGTAAAACGTCAGGCTAGCCTTAATGACCCCTGCCTTGCTCTGTACGGTTGCCACAAATAAAGATTACCACGCTTGGGGGCAAGCGCTCGAATATATTTTGCCCGCCCGTGCGCAAGTACTGAACACAATCCCGATAAACAGGGATGCGCCTATTTTATCGGCGGTGGAGGCATATGTGCGAGGAATACGATCGGCTGCCGCGCATTCATCTGCCGTCTGAGACTTTCGTTTGGGTAGAATTTCAATACTTCGCGGCCATCGATGACGCAATGAGCCTTCCCGACCCACGCTGGCCGCGCCTTTTGTCGTATCAATGCGAGATCACCCAATACAGGGAGCCGAACGAATTTGTGCTTGCGCAGATCCTCCATGATTGCGGTCACGATACATAGATACACGTGCCCCAGCGCCACCGGATCCATGTAATTGTTATGTTTCGAAAGCATTAGGAAGAAGCGCTCCCTGTCTAACAATTCTTTTCTTTTCAGGTGCTTCAGCGGTGGTTTCCATGCCATACCACCAGTCTATTAGAGTTCAGGTGATCAAATGTCGACTGATTCGCCGGTCTTTGAGCCATCCTCCTTCTTCTCCCATATGATGCGTTTGAGTTTGTATGGCTCGCCCTCGTACGGAGACCATTCTGTGACGGCCTGCGTGAAGCCCTCCAGTATATGTATGACCCCTTCATCTACAAAAAGAAGAAGTGCACCCGCGTTGGCGACACCATTTACATCCACGGAAACGGCGTCCAATACAATTCTTTCTTTTTTATCTAAACGCGGAACGTCGGCGGGAATAGTAAAGTATGTAAAAAACCCCGCACCATCAACATCCCTTTTTTCGAGCTCTGCCGTCTCGAACTGCTTGCGAAGCACCTCTTTAGATTCATCAGACAAGTCGCTGAACTCTATGAGGTACTTCACCCCCTCTTTTTCGAGTGATGTGAACGTCGATTCATTCATGGTTGGCCAAGGTAGTATACCGTGTACATCTTGTATAAGACCACCGCGAGCACATATACTCCTCCGCAAAATGTGCTCAGGCCAATGCCATATCTGACGTAGTGGTAATAAGCTTCGGGAGTCCAAAATTTTCTTGCTTCGGGGTAACCTTCCCATCTCTTTTCGTCCCTGGAGATCCTTCGTACGAATTTTTCGTCAAAGGCTAACCGCCCCCCGAATATGATGCTGGCGATAGTGAATGCGAGTATCCAAAAATAGCCCGACATACGACGTATTTTAGCACTCGGCGGTCCGTGCGGGTGACCTACTCCATGGTTCCTTATGTCGTGGGAGTCCCAACCGAAATACCCCCCCCTCCACCCCCGCTGTTCGCTCAGTACGACTTCAATGGGTGAAAGGAATTAATTAATAGCAAAGCATCACACCTTTTACGCGCACATGGTCGTAGCGCGTGCTGTTTAGTCATGCACGCATCCGATGGAACACATAAAGAGTATTCTGCTCTCCAAAAGAATGGTCATATCCCGCGCTCCAGGGACTGACACAACTCCTATGTTGAAAGTGGCCAATCGCCAGCTCGAAAACATGGGATTCGCCGTGGGGACCGAAATAGAGGTCTATTACACGAGGGGTCTTATTACCGTTAGAAAAATAAAAGAACATGAAAAACGTAACAACTCGCTATCCGTCCCCGTATCAGCCCAAGCCGCGTTCAGTGGCAGAGGTGCGCAAGATAGCGTCCAACATTAATCATAAGGAAAATCCGATACGCGCTCTCATAGAGAAATGCGTCGGTAGTCACACTCTTACAGCCAAGGTTGTAGAAGATGTGGCGACTATCGATGCCATGAAGCGCGATGGCGTTGTCGCATTCCTCTGCACGCTCACGAAGAATGGCGAGGTCATATCCGAAGGCCGCGGCAGTGCGATCATCAACCCGAGCAACAACCGCTACGTCAGCCGTGCGATCTACAGTGCTTTCAACGGCGCAATTTCTGACAGTGTTGTTAAGGCCGCCAAGGTGTATGACAGCATCCGAAATGTCGAGAGCGCAGCACCGGCACATGATTACGAGCCGATTACGCCGAAGCAACGGGAATACCTCTTGCAGCTTGCTTCTCTCCATCTGAGCGAGGCAGACCGCGAGAACTACGCATCGTCGGTCAGCGATATGACGAAGCAGGAAGCGTCTGAGGCAATCAAATCCTTTGCCCTATGAGATGGCACTGGCGCTTGTTCTTCTTCGCGATCGGCCTGCTCCTTGCCGCCGCGATCTATTGGTGGAGCTCTCAGGAATTAGTGTATGTGCGCGTTATGCCCTCGGCTGCGAAAGCGGCCGGGGGTATTTTCATGCCGGTTGCTTTCCACTACCGTTTTGTCAAGATGAACGTGCCATGAAAACGGCGCGTCATGAGTATAAACAACGACCAAATAACAAGATGGGCAAACCCTCCGAGCGAGACGGAGAGCGAAAGATGCACTAATGCCATAAGCGATATCAGCGAGGCGCTCCGATCACACTTCGGCGACCGCATTTCCTTCATCCGCCAGGGATCGCATCACAACCGCACGAACATCCGTCTCGATAGCGATGTGGACCTCGCAGTCATTCACGATGCGACTTATTTTCCGGACATTTCTGCGTTGACGCCGGCGGACAAGGAGCTGCATAAGAGTGTCTCGAGTCCCGCTACATACACCTTCCCTCAGTTCAAGGCCGAAGTGTATAACGTTCTTCGCGAAGAGTTCGGTGGTGTCGAAAGAAAAAATAAATGCGTTCGTGTCGGAGGTAGCTCAACACGAGTTCATGCCGACGTTGTGCCTGCTTTTCCCCATACCCGATATCGCTCATTTGGTGTATCTGCCGCCGAAGGCATCGGCCTCATTACAGACGACAACCAGACGATCTATAGCTATCCGGAGCAGCATTACGATAACGGCATAGCCAAAAACGAGAGCACATCGCGCCGATTCAAGTCGGTGGTACGCATATTCAAAAATCTTCGCAACGACCTTAAGGACAAAGGGCTTCTGCGCGGCGGGGATATGCCATCGTTTTTCATCGAATGTCTTATCTGGAATGTTCCTCCCGATACCTTCGCGGGGGATCGCTCATACCGCGACATCGCCCTCGCGGTACTGGATAAGGTTTATGACGACATGGATAACGCTAATGTCGCGAATGACTACGCCGAGGTGAGCGATCTTAAATGGTTATTCAGGGGAAATACACCGCGAACACCAGCTCGTGCGCGTGACTTTATGCTCCAGGCATGGTCACATGTCACGCAATAAGCCATGAAAGACTCCGACTCATCAAAAAAGACAGATGTTCTTATCGCAGCGTTGAACGAGCGCTATTCATCCACGAAGGCAATTCGAGAGCGAGTGCAGAATATCGGAATTTGGGCACTCGGGCTCCTCGCGACGGCCGGAGCCTGGGTTCTCCAGAGCGGTGTCGTTCTGTCGCCAGAAAGAAAATTCATGTATCTCATTGGTATCGGCATCGCAGTCATTGTGCTCCGACACGTATATCTCCAGGATCTGCACGTTGGCTTCAAGGGGCAACAGAAAGCCGCCGTGCGTATCGAGACTGCACTTGGGTTGTATGACGTCGGCATCTTCGATGATGAGAAAGAGTCCGTATATCCGGAGAAATGGAAAAAGGCAGGGACAGACGGCGGCGACGGGAGCTTTTTCTCTTCGACCTACGTACTTTTATACCTGGGTGCGGCCTTCCTCGCAGTGGCCATAGTGCTCTCTCCTTGTGCAGATCATAGACGTCAGGACGGTTATAGACGCGTCGGCAGTCCGACGATATTCTCAGCGAATGGCCCGTCGCGGTAACAACATAGGTGATCTGCTCGGTGATCTCATCGCAGCTACGATGTCTGCGACGATGCGAGCGATCGGCAGCATCACGCACTGGACGTACCGTGCACTAATAGCCTTCATTTGCGATCGCGCCGGCATCGAGCTTCACCCAAAGGTGGAGTGGTTCATCGCGTACGTGCTAACCGGTGCAACACTCGTAGGTGCGGGCGTATGGTCGTACTTGTGGTGGTGGCCACTGACTTGGTTCCATTAACTAACGGTCCGGTGTGCACGGCCTATATGTCGTGATCTCTGACGAGCACCCACCCTTCTTTTTGATTCACAAATATGGTCGTTACGTTGGATGGTGACTCACGCTCGATGGTAACGTATTCGATGTCGGCACTATCTTTGAAGGTCAGGGATCCGTTATCGGTAAATGTATTGAGCACATCTCCGCTTTTATCATGCGGGCCACTCTTCCACTTGAGGCCGCTGGAAAGCATCCATTTCTGCATATCGCTCGCGTTCATGTGGAAAGAAAGCTCTGCGTCACCATCAGCGGGAAAGCCACCGATGTCGTCAAAATCTTTCACGTCTGTGATCGCACCGGGCAGCTCAACGCCGGTGTGATAGTAAAACATATCCCGATCGCCGTTCATCGTTGACGTGTGAGTAGGCGTCCAAACCATCCAGGTGAAATACAGAAAGACGAAGGTGAGGGCACTGATCAAGAACGGCAAATAAAAATGGTGGTAATGTCTCCACGAAAACAACATAGCGAACGAGATGAGGAGAGACAGACCAAAGGGCATTCCTAAGACGGTACCTGCCATGAATACGAAGTGCGCAATGACTCCCGGCAGCGGCACGAGTTGCTGCATCGCCGTCAAAAGCACAAATAGGATCATGAGTGCAAGCGCTAACCATAAGATTGGGTTCTGCGTTATAGCCTCTTTTTGGCGCATATTCACAAGGTTAGCATGTGGTGGTCCTGTTTCCCGATGCCCCACCCTCTGCCAGCTACTGCGTCCTACTGCACACGACCCACTGCACGCTGCACACTACCTACCGCATGCTGTGTTCTACTCTACTGCGGTAGTGGTGCTATTTGCCGGATCAACGGGCATGGTCGCCGGACTCGCTGCTTCAGCCTCTGCCTTCAGCCGATCCACTCTTTGACCGAGTATCTCCTGAAGCCGTATAAGGTCCCTGAGCGCGAGGTTCGAAAAAATGTCGCTGGAGTCCACAAAAAAATGAGCTCCCTTGTGGGGAGCTCATGCAAGCGAGATCGGCTCAGGAGAATTCTTTGCCGATCGAGTTGAAACGGAAATCCTTGCCCTTCGTTTTCAACTGATGCCGAAATTGAGCCATCGTCATCGTCCGGCCATACGTGTCATCGACGATCGCATCCGCCGGATAGCTCTCTATCTCCGCAGCGGTCTTGGCGAAGGTGAATGTCCCCGCGCCGCTCCATTTTCCAAGGTGCTCCACCGAGCAGCGTTCCACGACACGCATATCGCCGACATCGAGAGCGTTGAGTAGGTCTTGTAAGAAGTCCTGCTTTCTCTCCTCGTCTTCGAATTTGACGTGAAAGCGAGCAAGGACCTCGTCGACCTGCGGAAGACGCTCCTCGTAGAGGGGATCAACGGTTCTTTTTTGCGCGACACGAACGTAGTAATTATGGCTCATGTAAGCCTCCCGTTAGATGAATGCTGTTTATATAGTATCATTTAATGTCCGTTTGTCAAGGTATCGTAATGGTTCAATAGCCCTTCGCCGGAGCCCACAAGGGTAGCGTCTCCTGTTTTTCTGTGTTTATATTTCGCACAGGAACGCCTCAACAGGGCGCATAAAGGAGTCGGGAAATGAACGCTGTAACGGCAGACACGCGACAGAATGGCATTCTCGCCATGCTCAAGAACCATCCGGTTCAGACTTTCTTTGGAGCACTGCTCCTCGGACTTGGTGCGCTGATAGCCTCCACGGGTCCGCACTACAGGCCGATGATCGCGCCGGAGCCGATCACATTCACCATGTGGCAGACACCGCAGGTGCAGGTGGTCGCGCGGGAGGAGCCTATCGTTTTTGGCGCGCCATATACGGTCGTTAGTATGGACGAATTCAAAATTCATGCGGCGAACGCGCCCTATGTGGCATCGTATTGGGCGGGATGGCAGAAGAACAAAATGGCTGACGGCGCAGATGAAGAGGTGGAGCCGTGGCAGATCTACTATCTCGTCAAGAAACCGGGAACGGATGTCTACCTCATTGCGAGTGAAGAAATTCCCTTCACGTGCGCGGAGTTCTATCGCTGTCGGACGACTTTCGACGCTGGTGCCAACTCCTTCACGACCAGCGCACAAGAGATCGAGGGCGCAAAAGAAGCTCGTGAGAGACATGATCTTCTCCTAAGTTGGTTCTTTACAGCGCTGATCGCCGGCATAGGGCTCGCTCTGCTCTTCTTCGCCTTCGTCGGCCGCGACGAAAAATGGGAATGGTAATCTTTAATGCATCGACCGCCGAGCTACTCGGCGGTCTTTCTTTTTTAGAACATATTAAAAAAAGAAATGCCGCCCTTCGGGGGCGGCACTGACCTTCTCCGGTACCTTGACCGGCTCTTTTTTTGCGGGGGCTTTTTGGGGTTCCTGCGGCACCACCTGCGGGACGGCAGGATTCGGTACCGTTTCGGGGACCTCAAAGGGCTTCGCGCCCGGCTGATGCATCGTACTCATGGTTGCTCCTTTTGTGCGAGTGCTCTGTGCTCGGCACGGTACTTCTGCAGAAGATTTTGCATCTGCAGTAAGATACCGTTCTCTGCCGCTGCAGTATCACCGCGCTTTTTGGCTTCTTCTATTCTCTCATATTCGGCGAACGCATACTCCATGAGCTCGCTGAACATGTCGAAGAAAAGCGTGCCGTCGCGATCGCGTTTATCGACGGCCGCTTCATTGCGGAATATCCAGTCTACGGCGAGCAAGCCCGAGAGGTCATGCTCTTTGAGCAGATTCTCGACGTCGACGGCAAAGCGCCGACCCATGTCTCCCCAAAATCCGTTGTGCTGCGAGTGTCCGAGCAATGTAGAGATGAGATTTACGTTGTCGATATCGAGCAGGCTCGTGCAGGTGAGCACGTCGGTGCGACGTGTGATCGAATACGGAATGTCCGTCGAGACGAGCTTACCTTTGTGGTCTTTGTCCCACCATGCAAACTCACGCTCGATCATGCCGGGCACGCCGTAGACCACGAGCCGTCCGCCCGTTTCGGAGTGCGATGTCACGAAATCGCCACTGCGATATCGGCGGATCTTGTCGGAGCCGAGGTAAAAACAAATACCGAGCAGTGCCGCGTATCGTTGATCGAGCTCGACTCCACTGCATACCTGTATCTGCACGTCGGGATTGCCGAGGATAGGCTGGCCCCACATTTTTTCGATCCGTTCAAGTATCTCCGCTACAACCTCAATACTGCCCAGTGGCGGTAGGATCACCGTATTCGCGGCACCTTCCAGCTTGAACATCGAGTGCTTGAATACCTCCTGCAGGTTCGTCGGTTTTGTGAAGTGAAGCTTGAGTCCGACGGGCAATCTGCCGTTCATCGTGCGTCGCAGGCTTTTTTCCCAGTCCACTGTGTCGCCAATGCGGGATTCGAAGACCTCCTTGATGACAGAGGGCTGGCAGCCGTTGTAACACATGGTGATGCGTTTTGCCGACATCACTTCACGCGGAACTTCGCGGAAAAGCGGCCAGTAGCCCTTCTCAGCGGCTTGCATCAGAAAGTAGGAGAGGCGGTCGACCGAGCGCCAATCAGCGGGCTGATCTTTCCACTCGACATCTTTGATGACCACATCGATGCGCTCTGCTATTGCATCGATGAAATCTGAGAGCATTAGCCCTGAGTGGAGAACGCGAAAGGGCATCGAGTACGCGTGGAGTTTGAAGTGCTGCGGCGCGAACTCGCGCTTCTTTGCGGGTATGAGCCGCGCAGCGGATTCTTCATCCATCTGCGGCATCGGAACGAGCTCTACGACGCTCTCTTTTTCGACGAAGTACTTCAGGTCTCTTCTTCGAAGGAGATTCTCATATTTGCCGAAAAAGTAATTGGCCGTATCGGCCCACTTGTTCTCGGGCAAAAGATCCGGATTGCTCGCTCTCTTTGTCACATTTCTTCCGAAGAGTTGCAGAGAGAACTCGATGGCCGGATGAAAGAGCCGCGGCTCCTCCACCATGTCGAGGACATCGGCAAATGTTTTCCTCATAAGCGCATCGAGGATGAATTCCTCGAACACCGCGAGCGATGAGTGGGAAAATATCCAGAGATGCCGCAGTGCCTTTGGATCGGCTTTTGCGCGCAATTGCTGCGCTTCGCTGAAGAATGCTTGGCGATCCGACCAATTATTCGAGATCACATTGTCGATCCGTTTTACGTAGGTCAAAAAGCGCTTTTGTCGATAACTTTTTTTTGCGCGCGCGTAGAGTTCCGCTGAACGCTGAAGTACGGGATGCATCGTTTACTCCCTGATCCACTGTGTAGGATGAAAGCATGGAACGAGTGATGCTACAATAGCAGCCATGCATATCGTAGTATTCGATGCCGACGCGCCGTGCAAAGAGGTTTTTGGCGGGATACAGGATGACGCCATTACCTATGTGGAAGCGCCCGTCTCTGCGGCGACTATTTCGCAGTACGCGGAGGCTGAAATTATTTCAGTATTCGTTTCTTCCGGCATGAGCAAAGAGCTTATTGATGCGCTTCCGAAACTCAAACTGATAGTTGCGCGTTCCACGGGAGTGGATCATATCGACGTGGCGTATGCCGCACAGAAGGGGATCGTAGTTTGCAATGTGCCGCGCTATGGCGCACGCACGGTGGCAGAATTTACCTTTGCGCTCATGCTTTCGCTCACGCGCCACATTTTCAACGCGGCATTTCAAGTACGCGAGAAGGGCTCGTTCAAGACCGAGGCGCTCGAAGGTTTCGACCTCTTCGGTAAAACGCTCGGCGTGCTCGGCACCGGTGCCATCGGCCGCAATGTCGCTCTCATCGCGCAGGGATTCGGCATGAAGGTATTAATGATGGACAAATTTCCCGATGCCAAACTCGAAAATGAAAATGCAAAATACGTGCCGCTCGATGAATTGCTCGCCGGCGCGGATATCGTTACGGTACACGTGCCGTATATTCCGGAGAATAAGCACATACTGAACGCGGAGGCGTTCTCGAAAATGAAAAAAGGCGCGTTGCTCATCAATACCGCGCGCGGCGAGCTCGTGGATACGCAGGCGCTCCTCGAGGCGCTGAAGAGCGGTACTGTCTCTGGCGCGGGATTGGATGTGCTCGAAGACGAGCGCATGCTCAAGGACGAAATGGAGCTCGTGCAAGGCTCCGAATCCATCCAAGACCTGAAGGCACTGCTTCAGAACCACATTCTCATGGATATGCCGAACGTCATCATCACGCCGCACATCGCATTTTTCTCGCGCGAAGCCTATCGCGAGATCCTCACGACGAGCATGAACAACGTCAAGAATTTTTTGAGCGGAAATCCGTCTAATGCGATACATGTGTGACGCACAAGATACGCAATTTCGATGAGTTGAACACGAGCGCGATGCGCTCTGACGCGCTCGCAATAATGGAGGCCGCCTACCGTGCCATAGATACCGAATACGTCGTTCGCTCGAAACTTTCTTTGAGTGGCACCACGCTCAGTATCGACGGTCGCGCATACGATCTTGCCTCATATAAAAGAGTGCGACTCCTCGGCTTCGGCAAAGCCTCGTGCAAGGCGGTCGAGACCGTGGAGCGCATCATCCGTGCGCATCTCACCGACGGGATAGCCATCGATGTGCGGCCGGGCACCTGCGAAATAGTCGACGTCACACAGGGCACGCATCCCATGCCTTCGCAGATCAATGTGGACGCATCTTCAAGAGTAGTCGACATGGCCAAGGACACTTCACCGGAGGATCTCGTTATTGTCGTCGTTTCGGGTGGCGGCTCATCGCTCCTGTGCTGGCCGCAAGGCGAGTGTGATCAGGGCGTAAAATTATACGAAGATGCAAGGCGTGTTGGTGCGACCATCGAAGAGGTAAATACTATCCGGCGACACATCTCCGGCGTCAAGGGCGGCGGGCTCGCAGCGCTTTTTCATCCCGCCACCATCATCGGGCTCATTTTTTGCGACGTGCCAGGCGATAGGTTTCAAGACGTCGCATCCGGTCCCACATATTTAGACGAAAGCACGGTCAGCGATGCAAAAGCCATTATTGATGCATACGGTTTCGAGGGATACACGCTCCAAGAAACGCCCAAAGACCGCTCACGTTTTGAAAATGTTCACAATGTGGGCATGGTTTCGAACATGGCGGCACTCGCCGCTATGCGGGACGAAGCGCAAAAACGCGGCTATGCGGTGCACGATGCCGGCGCGGCACACTACGATCAGCTCGTTGAGCTCATCGAGGCGATGGAACTCGTCGAAACGATGGTAAAACAGCTCGGCAGCGCGACCGCTGTCATTGTCGGTGGCGAGGTGCGGCTGAAAGTTACGCGTAAGGGCGGCACAGGCGGCCGCTGCCTGTATATGGGACTCGAAGCGCTACGGAGGATCGGGCAGGGCGACGTGTTCGTTGCTTTTGCGTCCGATGGAAGAGATAATTGTGACGCTGCCGGCGCTATCGTCGATCAGGACACGTTGCGCAAGGGCAGGGAAACGCTTGTGCAAATAGAAGCGCGGCTCGACAGTTTCGACGCGTACGGTTATTTCCAGAACTCGGGCGACCTTATTTTCACCGGCCCTACCGATTCCAATGTTTCCGATCTCTATTTTGTGCTCCGCAAACGACCATGACCGAAATACTCGAAATACTCGCTGAAGAAGTGCGGGATTCACGGAAGAATCCGACCATTTCCGTGACCGTGATGACCAAATTCGGCAACGGCACGTTCCATGTGCCTTCGGGCGCATCGACCGGCTCGCATGAAGCGAAGGAACTGCGCGACAAAGAGGGGCACGTGGGACCCGCGATAGAGCGCGTGCACGGCATCATCAGGCCCGCGCTCGTCGGACATCACGTGGAAAAACAACCCGAGATAGACAGGATACTGCGCGAGCTCGATGGAACGCCGGATAAGTCGCGACTCGGTGGCAATGCGATGATCGGGGTCAGCATCGCCGCAGCCAAAGCTGCGGCAGCGACACGAAATATCCAGACCTACGAGCACCTTCGTACACTCGTCAATTTCAAGCCCTCACGCACGACACCGTTCCTCTATTGCAATTACATCAACGGCGGCAAACACGCCCATTCACCGGTCGCGTTCCAAGAGCACATGCTCGTGCCCGACACAGCGTCCGTCTCCGAGGCCATAGAGATGGTAGAAAAGGTGGCGCAGGCGCTCGAGGAGATCATTCGCATACGGTATGGCACCGTCGTCGCATCGCAGATGGGCGACGAAGGCGGGTATGTCATACCCGAGCACGACCCGCGCGTGCCGTTCGAGCTGCTTTTGGCCGCCATTCGCACGAGCGGGCACGCGGATACGGTCAAGATAGCCACCGACGTGGCCGCATCGTCTTTTTATACCGACGGCGCATATAAAATAGGGAATCATTTGTTCTCAAGTGGCGAGCTCATGGAACTCTATACAGAGCTTTGCGCGAATTTCCCGATACTTTCCATCGAAGACCCGTTCTTCGAGGAATCGTTCGAGGATTTTGCTGAACTCCAGAAAAAAATCGCGGCACGCGTCGTGGGTGATGATCTGACGACGACCAATGTAGAGCGACTTTCCCGAGCGATACAACTCGGCAGCATCAGCGCGATCATCATCAAGCCCAATCAGATCGGCACACTTACTGAAGTATTCGACACGATGAAACTCGCGCGCGAACGCGGTATCGACTGCATCATCAGTCATCGCAGCGGCGAGACGATGGACGATTTTATCGCCGACCTCGCGCACGCGACCGGTGCTTTCGGTCTCAAAGCGGGGGCGCTGCGCAAGCAAGAGAGGCGCGTCAAATACGAACGTCTTGCTACAATTAGCGCATGAATTCCCGCGCGCAGATCGTCGCGACCATCGGCCCCTGCTCCGGAGAGCAAAAACTTTTGGAAGAAATGATGAAGGCCGGCATGGATGTCGGGCGCATCAATTTTTCGCACGGCACGCATGAGAGCAATGGCGGCTATATGCGGGCTATTCGCGCGGCAGCGCAAGCAGTCGGCAAAAAAGTACCCGTCATTCTCGACATGGCCGGCCCGCGCGAGCATACCGAAGGCGGCCATGCCTTCGACTCCGCGAGCGCGCAAATTACAGAAAAAGATCTCGCGGACCTCGATTTTTGTCTTGGCGAAGGCATTGAGTACGTCGCACAGTCATACGTGGGCAGGGCGGAAGATGTGGTCGCGATGCGTGCGGAGATCGAAAAACGTAATTCCAAGGTACCGATAATCGCCAAGATAGAACGCCGTGAAGCGATAGAGGATTTCGATAGGATCCTTGCCGCCGCCGATGCCATCATGATCGCGCGCGGCGATCTGGGTCTCGCCATCCCGATTGAAGATATTCCGTTCGTCGAACGTGACCTGATAGAGCGCACAAAAGCTGCCGGCAAGCCGGTGATCGTGGCAACACAAATGATGTTATCGATGACGGAAAAAAGGCAACCCACGCGCGCTGAAGTTACCGATGTCGCGTATGCAATAGTTTCCGGTGCCGACGCCGTGATGCTTTCAGAAGAAAGCGCGCTCGGAAAATTCCCACTCGAAGTCGTTACGATCATGGAACGCATCGTCAGTCGCGCCGAGCAAGCGCTGCAAGAGAAAACCGTGCACGTGCTTTAGGGGCCGTCTTTGCGTGTTTTTTGCAATGCTTAACCTTTGATTCATGCAGGGTGCGCTACGCTGCGCCCAGATGGTCGACGATTAGGAGCAATTCACACACAAAGAATATGGCACGAAACAGCACAGGCAAAAGCAGACGGGGTTTTGCGGCGATGGATCCCGCCAAACAGCGAAGGATCGCGGCGATGGGTGGCAGGGCTTCACACGGCGGCAGGAGCCGCAGGTCGTAACAATAAAGGGGAAAGGAAGGCTCGCCATGGGCCTTTCTTTCCAATGCCTTAACTGCTGCTTCACAGCAGTTTGATACATATTGTCTATGGAGATCTGGTATACCATCACGGGTCAGGTGGACAAAAAGAGCGTGCAGGAGGCGATACGCACTATCAACGACGACATATATTCTAAGCCCGTGGATAATATGCGATTCCTGCTCGCCTCGAGCGGCGGCGAGATTGACGCCGGCATTAATATGTACGCATATCTCAAAGCGCTGCCGATCAATGTGGAGACGATCGGTTTTGGCGGCGTGGACGCGGCGGCGACGCTCATTTTTCTTGCCGGCAAAAAACGGCTCGCCGTGCGAGAGAGCCAGTTCTTTTTTCACGAGGGTCGATACACGGTACAGGATGCGACAGCCCCGGTGCACGCGCACGAAGAGGCGATTTCGGTCTTCAAGCGCGAATTGCACGAAATGATCTACATCATCGCGCGCGAGACGAGCAACGACACCGAAATGGTGGCCAACATGCTCCGTCGCTCCAAGATCATGCAGGCAAGCGAAGCCAAGGAGTTCGGACTTTGTCACGAGATCATAGAGACATTACCGCTCCAGCAACAGGAAGAATTTGGCTTCTCTAAGCCAAAATAGCGGGTACAAAGGGTTACCCTTTGTAACCCACTGCTAGGGAGAGTAATCCACAGAAGTGGTATTAAAATGCCTTGGTGTGGGTTATAGTGAGTTATACTCTATTGCAGTGGGAGAAAGTGGGAAATAGGGAATGACCATGTTCATAGGTGAATACGAACATACGCTCGACGAAAAAAAACGGGTTTCACTCCCGAAGGCATTTCGTGGAGCGCTTGGCAAAAAAATGGTGATGACGCGCGGTTTGGATAATTGTCTCTTCGTGTATCCGCGCGGTAACTGGGAAAAAGTTGCAGCCAAACTGCAATCACTTTCATTTGTTCAAGCCGATACTCGCGGATTCAATCGCTTCATTCTCTCCGGCGCGGTGGAAGTGGATACCGACGGAGCGGGACGGATATTGATACCGGATCATCAGAAAGATTTCGCGGGATTGAAAAAAGATGTCGTATTTGCCGGAGTTTCGGATCGGGTCGAGATCTGGGATGCAGCTCAGTGGAAGAGCTACAAAGCTCGCATTGAGAAGCAGGCCGATGCGATGGCCGAGAAACTCGGAGAAATTGGTGCCCTGTAGTCCCCTTCATCCCTTTGGCTGCACGAGGTAGCTGGAGGATAAAAACGTCATGCGCACGCGACGCTCACAATCTTCCAGCGACCTGGTGCCACCAAGTGGTCACCAGTCTGTTCTTTTACACGAAGCAATAGAAAATCTTGCAATTCAACCGACCGACACGGTTGTTGATGCGACGCTCGGTGGAGCAGGGCACGCGAAAGCGCTCGCTCATAAGCTCACCGACAAAGGCGTACTTATCGGCTTTGATCTCGACGCTCGGGCAATAGCTCGGGGAAAAGATGCACTTTCCAGCGCGCAACCCGCGACTCACCTCATAGAAGGCAATTTCCGCAATATCAAGCGGGAACTGCAGATGCGGCAGATCACGAGTATCGACAGAGCGCTTTTCGACCTTGGTTGGAGCAGCTATCAGCTCTCAGACGGTCGCGGATTCTCATTCCAGAGCGACGAACCACTGCTCATGACCTACAGCATGGATGAAAAGGCACTGACAGCGCGGCAGATCGTCAACGAATGGGAAGAAGAAAGCATCGCCGATGTCATTTACGGGTGGGGCGAAGAGAGATACTCGCGCCGCATCGCAAAAGCCATCGTCTTTCAGCGCAAACAAAAGCCTTTTGATACATCGGTCGAATTGGCGGAGTGCATCAAAAGTGCAGTGCCGCCCTCCTATCGTCACGGTCGCATTCATCCCGCCACACGCACATTTCAAGCGCTTCGCATCGCGGTCAACGACGAACTCGGCGCTCTCAAAGACGGCTTGCAGGGAGCGTGGCACATACTCTCGCACGGCGGCCGCATCGCGGTCATTACCTTCCACAGCGTCGAAGATCGGCTCGTGAAGCAGCAATTCATGATCTGGGAAAATAATGGTTTCGGCACGCGCATCACGAAAAAACCGCTTATCGCATCGGAAAAAGAATTGCATGAAAATCCCCGCGCACGCAGCGCAAAGCTTCGGGTAATTTCCAAAATTTAAATATGTCAAAAACAGCATTAAGAATAAGCAAACACATCCCCTCGGTATTTCAGGGGTCTTTGGATTTTGCCGGCGCACGCTCGGTCTCCTTCACTATCGAACATCCGGCGGAGCAGCTCATTTTGCGATCGGTGCTCGCCGTACTCGCATTCTTCGTCTGCGCGTATCTCTTCTTCATTTCATCCTCGGTACTTAATGTGATCGCGCGTCAGGAAGCGCTCGGGAAGACCGCTCGTTTGCAGACGGGAATTTCGGCGATGGAACAGGACTACTTCGCGCTTGCACAGACGCTCACACCGCAAGTGGGCGCGACGCTCGGGCTCGTGCCCGTGCAGGACCCAAGCTACGTGAAGCGCCTTGGAGATACCGCTCTCGCGCAAGAGGCTGCGTTACAATAGAAAGTAATGCGAACGAATTTGGTCGTACGAGCACGCTTTTTGTGCGGCGTATTCATTGTGGGGGCGCTCCTCCTCGTGGGGCGTCTCTATTTGGTGCAGGTCGTGCATGGGACCGACTATCGCAATGATGCGAAAGCACAGTATGTGGAACCCACGCCCGACACGGGCGATCGCGGCACTATCTACTTTACGACCAAGGATAATGAGCTCGTGGCGGGCGCGGTGATGCGCTCTGGGTGGCGCATTGCCATCACGCCGAAGGACATCGTCTCTCCCGAGAACTTATACACGACACTGAGCGCCATCACGCCGATAGATCAGGCACGTTTTTTGACCAACGCATCCAAGAAAAGCGATCCTTATGAAGAGGTGGCGTTCCGAGTCAGTGACGACGCTGCGGAGAAGATACGCGCTCTCAAAATACCGGGCGTCTTGCTCGTACAGGACCAGTGGCGTTTCTATCCTGCCCATACGCTCGCTTCGCAAGCGATAGGATTCGTCGCGTATCAGGGTGATACCAAAACCGGCGTCTACGGTCTCGAGCGTTTTTATCAAGACACGCTCGCTATCCACTCCGCGGGCCTCTTTGTAAATCCGTTCGCGGAACTTTTCTCCAATGTGCATGCGCTGCTTTCGAGCGACCCCGCGGGCAGCTCCGGCAGTATCGTTACGTCCATTGAACCCAAGGTGGAGCAGCAGCTTGAAGACACACTCGATAAAGTGCAAGAGGAATATACGCCTGATTTTTCCGGCGGCATTGTGATGGATCCGCACACGGGGGAGATATACGCGCTCGCGATGCGGCCCTCTTTTGACCCCAATACATACAACACTGTTACTGATCCGAAACTCTATGCCGACGCGCTCGTCGAGGGCCGTTTCGAGCTCGGCTCCATCATGAAACCGCTCACCATGGCCTCAGCGATAGATTCCGGCGCCGTTACGAGAGAGAGCACGTACAATGACACGGGCTGCATTACTGTCAGCACCTATAAAGTGTGCAATTTCGACCAAAAGGCTCGTGGCGTGATACCGATGCAGGAAATTTTGAGCCAATCGCTCAATCTCGGCGCAGCACACCTCGCCACCAAGATGGGCTATCCGGTTTTCACCGCCTACATGCATGCCCTCGGGCTCGGTGACAAAACAGCCATTGATCTGCCCAATGAGGTCGGAGGAGATCTAAGCACGCTCGGCACCGGGCAGAGTGCTGCGGTCAATTACGACACCGCTGCGTTCGGGCAGGGTATATCAGTTTCCCCTATAGAAATGATCAAGGCGCTCTCCGCGCTCGCCAATCAGGGCACTTTACCGAATCCGCACGTCGTGACAGGTATAAAGTACGAAAGCGGTATCACGCGTGATGTGCCCCTCATTCCGGGGACGCAGGCATTGAAACCGGCCACTGTGGATACCGTCACCAATATGCTCATCACCGTTTTTGACAAAGGACTTCTACATGGCGACTTGAAGCAGGAGCACTACACCATAGCCGCGAAGACCGGCACGGCGCAAATACCGATGCCGGGCGGTGGATATTATCCGGCAGGCACCTATCTGCACTCATTTTTTGGATATTTTCCTGCGCATGATCCAAAATTCATCGTCTTTCTTTTTGCTTACAAGCCGCACGGGCAGCAATACGCCTCGGCCACGCTCGCACATCCCTTCATGGACATTGCGAAGTTTCTCATCAATTATTACGATATACCGCCCGATAGATAAATTTCGAATATGAACCCGTTCAAATTCATTATAGTTACGATCCTGACGTGGGAGGCGCGTATGGTATTGCGTCGCTATCGTCCGCATATTGTAGCCGTCACAGGCAGTGTCGGCAAAACGACGACCAAGGACGCTATCTACTCAGTGCTTTCCTCGCGCGTGTATGTGCGCAAGAGCGAAAAAAGCATGAACAGCGACATAGGTGTGCCGCTTGCGATATTAGGATTGGAAAATGCGTGGCGAAATGTATTTGGCTGGGTCGTGAATATCGTTCGCGGCCTTTTGCTCGCACTCGGCAAAGGGCCGTATCCGGACTGGCTCGTGCTCGAGGTGGGCGCTGATCGCCCGGGAGACATCCGTTCACTCGCGCGGTGGCTAAGACCCGAAATAGCCATCATCACCGGAGTGCCGGAAATACCGGTGCACGTGGAATTTTTCAATTCGCCGGGCGAGGTAGTGCGCGAAAAAAGAGCGCTCGCAGAATACCTGCGGCCGGGCGGTCGCATTGTGCTCAATGGCGATGATCTGCGCATGCAGCGCATCGCGGCGGAATTCAAAGACAGCTGCGTAAAATACGGCACTGAGCCCTTCAATGATTACGCGGCGTCCAATGTACACATTCTTTCCGAGGGGGGCAAACCCACCGGCATGCAATTCGATCTTATGCACGAACGCACCTCGCGTCCCGTCTTGACGGAAGGAGCGCTCGGCACGCCGCGTGTGTATGCGGCGCTCGCGGCGATCGCAGTGGGTAAGATCGTTGGCGTAGAGATCGATCAAGCGGTCGCGGCGCTCGCAAAGTGGGCACCTCCGCCGGGAAGAATGCGTATCCTGAAGGGCCTTCGTGGTTCTATCATTATCGACGATACGTACAATTCTTCACCGGTCGCAGCGCTTTCAGCCCTCGACACACTCAAAGAGATAAAGACGAGGAAGCGAAAGATCGCCGTCCTCGCAGACATGCTCGAGCTCGGCAAATATTCTTCCGATGCGCACAAGCAGCTGGGCGCACGTGCAGCGGAGGTGGCCGACACGCTCATCACGGTGGGCTTTCGCTCGCGTGCAAGTGCGCAGGCCGCGCTCGATCAGGGCATGCCCGATATCTCTATCCGCCAGTACGAACATAATGAAGCCGCGCGGGCAGGGAAGGAGCTTGAATCTGAATTACAAAAGGGTGACATCGTACTTATTAAGGGGTCGCAATCAATGCGTATGGAGCGCACGGTAGAAGAAATAATGGCCGACCCGCTCCACGCCCCCGAACTCCTCGTCCGCCAAGACCCCGAGTGGAAAGACCGGTAACATCCCCACCCCCCATCAATTGGCGTAAAATACCGAACAGTATTACACCATGAAAAACACTCTCACATTCTTAAGAATGTGAGAGTATGTGGCGATGATGGAGTCGGAGAAAAAAGTTAAAGGCCCGAAGAAGTTGGAGAGGCATTTCAAAGGCGTTGCGAATCACCGTCGCATCCAAATGCTTATCCTGATCGCAAAAAATCCGGACATCGGTCTATTTGATATCGCAGATGCCGCGAATACCAATTTTAAGACGACATCCGAGCATGTGCGGCGCCTCACGTTGGCCGGACTTGTAGAGAAAGCTTACGCGGGAAGGGAAGTGCGCCACCGACTGACTCCTTACGGCTGCATCTTTTATGCCTTTATCCACTCCTTCTCAAATGCCGAGTAGAACACTCTCATATTCTTAAGAATGTGAGAGTATCTGAAAGGGGGTGGAAATGTTGCATGTTATTCGGTACACTTTCGCAGACGGCCCTATCGTCTAGCGGCTAGGACGTGGCCTTCTCAAGGCTAAAACCGGGGTTCGATTCCCCGTAGGGTCATGGCTCGATTTTTTGCCAAATTGGCACATTTTCAGTGATAGAATTTGGAAATGTTCGGGTCTGTCATCGCGCTTCTGAAAGCTGCTCTCTTGCTTCTCGTTTTGGCTCAAGGTCCAGGCGTTCCTCAGGCGACGCGCGACCAGGCTATACAGATTGCCGGTCAAGCGATAAGCATAGCGACTACTTTTCTTCAAAACGCGCCTCAATTGATGTATGAGACGGCTGTTGACGGCAAATCCGATTCCCAAGTTCAGAATATAAGAAACACGACCGACTCGATCGCGTATGTACGGCAACACGGACTCCTGCTGATAAATGATCATGATTCTATCTATAAAGTGCGCGGTGACGGCAGCGTCAAAACATTGTTAACAAATTCCGGCGGCGCACCGTCATGGACGCCCGACGGCAAGATAATATTTACTTCGTCGCGCAGCGGCTCTGCGCAGATATGGATTATGGACGAGAATGGAAATAATGCTCATCAGATAGGTCAGCTTGATAGCAGCACGGGCGCGCCTGTCATGGCGCAGCAGGCGCGCAACGGACTCATTGTGTTCCAGACGATATCTGCCAGTGCGACTCCGGGAACGCAGGAAGGCAACATAATTTGGTCGATGCAGAGCGACGGTTCGCAGCTCAAACAACTAGTCGGGAGTACCATGCGCCCTGCGGTACCCTCGCTTGCCCAATCGGGCAGATGGATCTCGTTTACATCCGAAACGGTCAATCCTTATCACCGTGAGATATGGCGTATCAACACAGATGGCAGCGGACTCACGCAGCTTACTTTTTCCAGCGATCCGGACTATCCGGATGCTAACGCGTCCAGTATCTCGCCTGACGAGACCACAATTGCGATGTTCAGCGGTCAGGAGGCGGATTATGGCGCTGCCGGAATTACGCAATCTCCGCTCACCTGGGGTCACCGCAATATAGCGGTTATTCCTGTTGCCGGCGGGGCACGGCGCACGGTGACATCGTGCAATCCTGTGACGACGCAGACGCAATTCGACGCGCTCGGTCCAACCGATTGCATTGCGGCGGACAACCCTGTGTGGGCGCCGGATGGTGCATGGATCCTCTATGACATCGGTATTCCAAAATTACAGAACCCCGGGACGTGGATCATTGATAGTACTGGCCAGAATTCGCAGCAGTTTTATCCAATGAGCAAGGGTGTCGAGCGGGTGCCGATGAAATTCTCGAACTAGCGGAGGCAAGTATCGTGCCAACTTGGCACGATCATGTATTTCAAAGACAAGCTGGGACGCGGAGAGCGGTTTCTCTTCGGGTGAAATAGCAGAATGGTGTCAGGTACCTTTATGCCGATTCGGCAAATTACCCAGCCGTGCGTTGCTTGATGGCGAGGAGTATTCTACAAAGAGCGACAACGCTTTCCATCGTCCCTTCGCTAATGGATTCGGAAAGCCGAGCCGTAGGGTCACATTTTTTGCCACATTGGCAAAATCACCCCGCACATCAGACGGGTGGCACTCATTGTTATCAAAAAAGACAGCCCCACATTTCTGTGGGGCCGGTGATTACACTTCTTTACCTTTTTTGAGGGGCTACGAACTTCCCGCCGGGACAGTCCTCGAGTCGGTCAACAATGCGATAGTAGCGTGACATATCCTCGAGGTCCTTCACGATGATTTCATCCATTTCTTCCTTTGTCGGCATAGGCCGCAGGCCAGATCGTGCGAAACTTTTGGCAGCTGCAGTATTGTACGTGGTGACAAAATCAACTGCCATGGCTTTTGATGTACAGCCCTTTATCACAGAATCATTTTCGGTCTGGCCCAAGACCGGACAAGTGCAAAGCGGTAGAGCCGCAAGCATCGTCATCAATGACAGGACCTTCATTCGTCTAACTCCTCCTTGTACAACTGGCGCTAGATTACCACAGTGCCCTCAAAATACGAAACTACACACCAACTTCAAGATGCAAAGAGAATCTGTGTGAGATCGGTAATGCCTCGAGTAACGTATTCGTGCTCAGTAACGAGTTCGGAAAGCCAACCTGTCGGGTCACCAGCGGTCAGTTATACTAATTCGATGCTGCGTTCGATGGTTTTTGCGCTCGTTGGGCTTGTAGTGGCGACAGGTGTGGCTGCTTTTGGTTTGGATAGTTGGATGCATGTGTCTCTTGGCTCGCAATGGGCACTGGTTTTTATTCTCGCTTCGGGCGGCGTGGGAGGAACGCTCGGGACACTTTTTGCTTACCTCGTGCGCAAGCATGAGGAGGCGAGGGCCGGCATGCTCGCGCTGCCGCCCACGGAGACGTATGTGGCCGCATATATTTCCGGTGTCGCGACCGTGTGCACGGTGTCGTGGTTCGCGCTTTTTACAGCGGTACTTTTTGCATTGCCCAAAAGCGTGGGCGCGCCGATGATACATTGGGTCGCCACGCATTTGAGCACGCCCGCTCTGCCGCTGTGTATTACGGTTGTGTACATTTTTTCAGTGCAGCTCGGCGTGTGGTACGCCGCGCGGGTAAAGCATCTGCGCACCACGCATTCGTCGGTAAAAATAACTCTCATGGTTGTCTTTCTGCTTTTGGTGACGCTCAACTGGCAGCAAAATCTGGTAACGGTGTGGCATCAGCCCGCTACGTTCGCGTGGGCAGTTGGCGTGCTCGCAGTTATCATTCTCGTCGTGCATTTTTCACTGCGCCGCGCGCAGGAGAGGCTGGTAAGAGCTCAATGACAAAGACCGTGTATTATTTGCTATATCGTATGAAAAATTCGCAGCGCGGATTCACGCTCATAGAACTTCTCGTGGTCATCTCCATCATCGGTTTTATGGCGAGCATAATGCTTTTTGCTATCAAGACGGCACGTCTGCGAGGTCAGCTCGCGAGGATGAAGGTGGATGCGCACAACGTCATGAGCAGCGTCAATATCGCGCGCACCAATACGGTGCTTGCGCTCACCGGCAACAGCTGCAGCGCGTGCGCGTTCAATACGACCGCGTCAGTCAATTCACAGATCGCCGCACTCGCTTCACTCAATGCCTCATGGCAGACACTCGGGTTCAATTCATCGCCTATGGATCCATGGAAAAGGCCCTATTTGCTCGATGAGAACGAAGGCCAAAATCCTGCGGAACAATGTCGATATGATGTCGTCCTGTCGGCAGGGCAAAACGGCATCTGGGAGGGGTGGGGCACTTTCAATAACGGACTCAATTCCACGATGGTGCCGGGGATAATATATCCGACGGGTGCCGGTGATGATTATGTATTCGTGCTCAACTTCGGCGGCTGTTCGACTCCCAATTAAAGGTGATACAATGGCAGCCACATGTCGCGCATCATCGTCTCCGGTTCGCTCGCATACGACCGCATCATGGACTACGCAGGTCTTTTTGCCGAACACATTCTTCCCGAAAAAACGCACAGCATCAATCTCAGCTTTCAGGTGGATAAATTGTCCGTCGAATTCGGTGGTACCGCCGGCAACATCGCGTACAATCTCGCGCTCATCGGCGAGCGGCCCGAGATAGTGGCGACCGCGGGTCAGGATTTCGGTTCGTACAAATCACACCTGCTGCTTGCCGGTATCGAAGCCACCACTATCCGCCAACTCGAAGGCGTGATGACCTCTTCGGCGTATGTGTTCACCGACAAGGGCGACAATCAGATCGCCGCATTCCATGCGGGCGCGGGCGCTTTGCCGTATGACACGCCGGTCATGACGGAGGGCAAGGCATTCGCCATCGTCGGCCCCGGCTGCATAGAGGACATGACCGAATTGCCCAAGCAATATCGTCGCAGCAATTTTAAATATTTCTTCGACCCCGGCCAACAGACCGTCGCGCTCAGCCCCGATGCTCTCAAAGACGGCATCTCCGGCGCGGAGATACTTTTTGCTTCTGATTATGAGATAGGGCTCATCGCCCAAAAGACCGGATGGACAGAGGACGCCATCATGGAACATGTGCCGACGCTCGTAGTCACATTTGGCGCGCAAGGTTCGCGCGTGCGCACCAAGGATGGGCAAGTCACCGTGCCGGCGGCATTCGCGGAAAAGGTTGTCGATCCCACCGGCGCGGGCGATTCCTTCCGCGCAGGTTATATGAAAGGTTTGCTCGCCGGATTTCCCAATGATAGATGCGCCAAGCTCGGCAGTGTCATCGCCTCGTACTGTGTAGAGGTCTACGGCACCCAAAACCACAAATTCACAATGGATCAGGTCAAGGAGCGATACAAGAAGTCGTACAACGAGGATCTGAAATTATAGAAAAAAGCCCCGACCTGCGCCGGGGCTTTTGCGTCACTCGATGTCGTCTTTCAGTGCGCCGCGCTCTTTGAGCTGCTTGAGGACTGCCTCAAGCTCACGCCGCTGTTTGAGCTCTTTGCCGATGCTTTGCAGTTCACCAAGGATGCCGTACTTGCGAACGCGATACGCAGGATACCAATCCTTGCGTATCGCCCTGAAGCCGGCCCTCTTGAGGTGCTTTTCGATGCCGCGGAAATGAGCCGCACCCCAGATAGTGACAACGTTGCCGCTCTGTTCCTGGATACCCTCGAACGCGAATGTATTGCGCTCGTCGAGGATGATCCGCTTCATCGCCCGTTTCTTTTTGGAAAAGAGAGCGAATGCTCCGAGAAGAACGGCGTGCGCGGGAAACTTCGCGAACATCCTGTTGACGAACCAGCGAACGATTTTGCGATCGCCTTCGGAATTCAGAAGCTTCGTGATGCTTGGCATATCGTTCGACACGATGTGCAGGTCTTCCGCGGCAAATCGCCGTATGAGCTCGCGTATAGGCATGTCGGTGCGCACCCACGTGCTCGGGTATGTCAGCCCCTCCTTCTGACCCTTCAGTTCGAGAATGCCACTCAAGACCTTCAGCACCTCGAAGAGCTTGTCGAATTCCCCCGAGACGACCTTTTCGCTTGGCGAAAGCGATTCCTTCTGCTCGGGTGTCAGTGTGCCCGTGCCCTCAAAGAGCACTGCGTAGCCCTCAAGCGAGTCGATGAGCTTCTGCAGCGTCGCGTAATACTGCGCGTCCGCAAAGTGGATGACATTGATCACGATGATCGATCTGCCCGCGTCGTTCTCGAAGTAGACGACCGGCAGCTCGAGCGCGCCACGTCTGTTGCGCATGAACTTGAAGCCCACGTAGCATATCGCTCGCGAGAAGCAAAGCCACAGTGGAAACAAGACAGGGATAAGTAGCAGCTTCCACGCTTTTCGCATCGGTATCTCCTCTATTGCCGAGCCCGATTTAACCAGAGAAATGCGTCTTTGGCAATCTTTCGGGGAAACCGAGGCGCGTCACATAAAATCGAACAACGAGGATTTGAAGTTGTAACCGATTGTAGTAGGGTAGCACCAGAGCATACAACACAGGAGGATGCCATGAGGCGAGTGTTCGCAGCCATTGCAGCTATGCTTCTAGCCACATCTTTGGCATACGCCGAAACGGACGAAGAGGCGTTCAAGGCGCGGGTCGCGCAGTGTACGACGCACGGGTGCCTTTTGGATCTGTCGGTCAGTTACTTTACACTCCACGAAGACCTGCGTGCACTCGAGATCCTGCAAGGTTGCGCACGCAAGGAGAGGGAGATGGAGGTGGCGCGGGCGCGCGGAGCGTTGCACGACGCGGAATTCATCCCATTATACGAATCCGGTGGCTGGGAGAAAATGAGCGAAGCCGAAAAACAGGACTGGATGGCGAAGCGCTGGGGGCCAGCGCCAAAGGCACTGATGTGCCACCCGCTCTTCCGCGAAGACAGCGACAACGAAAGCGAAAAGTAAGAAAGGGAATTAGCGTGTCGAAACAAAAGCGCGACAGGACACTGGAGCGGTATCAGCGACTCTGCGGCATTCTCCTCGAAGGGCTCAAGGTCTATGCCGACCCCGAGTTCTACCACGCCATCGCGGTGTTCGGCGATAGGCCGTGCGGTGACTTTGCGGACGACATGAGCCGCGTAAAGGACTCCGATTATGACCGTCCGATGCATGGCAAACTGGCGCGGCGAACAATATCCCGTGCCATCAAGCGATATGGAGACCTCAAGGTCATTACGAAAGAGTAGTTGACGGCCGCCGCGTCTGACGCGGCGGCTGATTCTTTTTGATATTTGTGGTACAACATGCGCAGACCACGGTAGCCTTCATTCCGAAGGAGCCCTCTGGTGATGACTGTCGTTCTATCCGGACGATCTGTCAAAAAGGAGATTCGCTATGAGCGAATTTACGCTCGGTGCCGGTTTTGGACTCTGGGGCAAGGTAGACAATGCCTTGGCCCGAGGGGGCTGGACGCACAAGGACGTCGATGAGGCCTGCGAGGGCAATACGTTCGCGAAACTTCTTCGCGTCAAGCGCGGGGAACTCGTTGTCAGCGAACGGCCGCCGCCCGCAGAACGCATAGTGGATACTCGAAATGTCCTGCCTCCCCGCCCTCCTTCATGGGTGATGTGTTCGGAGCATCATCATTGCGCGCCCGATCGCCCTGCTCGCTACGACCTCGCAAAAGTACGCTTGTGGCGTGCACCCGGTCAAAAGCTGGGAAGGGACGTGAGCGCTCGTTATATACATGAGCAGCTCATCGAAAAGGACAAGCTGCAGTACTGTCTTTCGACCGCGGACGGCGTCGCCATTCAAAAGCTGGGAGCCGCCGTCTTCCGCGAAGTATTCGGCGCCAACAGTCTTTTTCTGTGGAGAACGTTGTTCCGTGATACAGAGAGTATGTATCACGTGCAATATCTCTATGGTGAGGGCGACAACGGCGGCGGAGATACACTCGCGATGCGCTGGTTTCGCCTCGACGGCACGCTCAGCGATTGCGATCCGGCAGGGTTGTACCCGAAATGACAATGCAGCCGCCCCGTATGCTCGGGGCGGCTGATTCTTTTTAATTATTGTGGTAATCTTTCGCAATGGAATACGACATCAAAGATATAAATCTGGCAGCGGAAGGGAGGCGACGCATCGAGTGGGCCGACAGAGACATGCCGGTGCTCGCGCAGATACGCGCACGATTTGCAAAAGAAAAACCTTTTAAGGGCAAGACGCTCGCGGCAGTGCTGCACGTCACCGCCGAGACGGCCAATCTCATGCGCACGCTCAAGGCCGGTGGTGCTAATGTTTTTCTCTCCGCGTCCAATCCGCTCTCAACGCAAGACGATGTGGCAGCTGCGCTTGTGAAGGAATATGAAATCCCGACGTTTGCGCTCAAAGGCGAGAGCACCGAAACGTTTTTCAAACACATCAATACGCTCATCGCGCAAAAGCCGCAGCTGACTATGGACGATGGAGCCGACCTCGTCTCGACCATTCACCAAAAGTATCCCGAGCTGCTCAAAAATATGCTCGGCGGTACGGAAGAGACGACCACCGGCGTCATCCGCCTGCGCGCGATGCACAAAGACGGCGCGCTCAAGATGCCGATAGTCGCTGTCAATGACGCCAAGACGAAAAATCTTTTCGACAACCGCTACGGCACGGGCCAGAGCACGCTCGATGGCATCATCCGCGCCACCGACATTTTGCTCGCGGGCAAGACCGTCGTCGTCGCCGGTTACGGCTGGTGCGGCAAGGGTCTCGCGATGCGCGCCAAGGGTATGGGCGCGGGCGTCATCGTCACCGAAGTCGATCCCATCAAGGCGCTTGAAGCTGCGATGGACGGATACATGGTCATGACCATGGAAGAAGCTGCTCCCATGGGAGATCTTTTTGTCACAGTCACCGGCAATATCGACGTCATTCGCAAGGAACACTTCCTCAAGATGAAAGACGGCGCGATGGTGTGCAATTCCGGCCACTTCGATGTGGAGATCAATCTGAAGGAGCTCGCAAAGCTTGCCACCGGCAAGCCCAAAGACCCGCGCAAGTTTACGCAGGAATATATGGTCAAGGGAAAAAGGATTTACGTGCTCGGCGAAGGACGCCTCATCAATCTCGCCGCGGCCGAAGGTCATCCGGCATCTGTTATGGACATGAGCTTTGCCACCCAAGCGCTCGGCTCGGCGTGGATGGCGACCCAGAAAAAGCCGCTTCCGCCCGGCGTGTATGAAATTCCCGAGGCCACAGAGCTTATGGTCGCCACCATGAAGCTCGCATCCATGGGCACGACCATCGACAAGCTTTCAAAAGAACAGGAAAAGTACCTGAGCTCGTGGCAAGAGGGGACATAATCCAAGGCAGCCCCGACGCATTAGGTCGGGGTCCCGACCTAATGCGTCGGGAGAGGGGACATAAGAATACAGAGCCATTCATATCTATTACCATTTTATGGCTCAATAGAGCCATAAAATTGCTTGACACAGTAGTGCAAATTTGCTAGTATTATCAGTGCAAGGACAACTGACTTGCATCAAATGACACCAAGTATTAGTACGGCCCTTATGGGGCTGTTTCTTTTGGCCAATGCCGCCACGTCCACCGTACCTACTTCGGACTGGGCAAAGGAACAAGCACCCGTTATTGAGGAGCCCACATATCCGACTTACACCGTTTCCATGACGGGCTATAACGATGTGCCGGAACAGACCGACGATACCCCCCACATTACCTCCATCGGCCTCCCGGTAAACCCGGAAGTAGGAGCTGCCGCCTCTCGCGATCTTATTGCCGGCCACTTGCCTTACGGCACGGTCATTGAGCTCTCACCCGGAGCAGCGGAGTACGCAACGGGAGGGTGTGAACTGCCGGCCGTGGAGGACTACATCCAATACCGTGTTATCACCGACACGATGGCTGCGCGTCATAAAAAGCATGTCGATATCCAGTTTGGCCGCAAGCAGCGCGTCACATTTGGCAAATACACGCTCAATGCCGCCGTAGCGATCGGCTGGTGCAACAACGTAAAAATCCGGGTCGTAGGTCATATTGATCTCGACCATATGCCGAAGACGCAAAAGGAGCTGCAGCTCGCGCTCGGTCGCGATACCGCCGAGCTTGCTATCAATAAATAATGGTCGACCTTCGAGGTCGAACATGTTCTTTTTGCCGAACAATAGTACTATCTGACTATGCGTTCAACTCATCTCGCGGAGATAGTTACGCCGAAGAAGGTGGTGCTCTATGGACTTTGGTATGGCCCGCGAAAACCGAAGCGAGCCGTTATCGTTGTGCACGGGCTCTGCTCCACGATGTTCAACAGCGTGAGCAGGGAATTACCGCAGTATTTGATAGGCAATGATACGGCGGTGCTCACGTTTAACAATCGCGGCCATGATATCGTGACCAAGGTCTTGAGCGGCAAACGCGCGGTTCTCGCGGGCGGAGCGCACGAGGTATTCAGCGATTCCGCCGACGACCTCCGCGGCGCGGTCCTTTTTGCCAAGAAGCGGGGCGCAAAGGAGATATACATCGCAGGTCATTCCACCGGCTGCCAAAAGGCCGTTTGGTACGCGCACAAGTTCCGCAAACAGCCGTTCGTGAACGGGCTCATTCTCCTTGCTCCGGTCAGCGACTATTCTGCTGCGCTCAAAACAGACAAAAAAGGCATTCTAGCGAAAGCCGTTGCGCATGCGCGCAAGCTCGTCAAAAGTGGGCACGGGCATGAACTCATGCCGCAAAAATTCCTTACGCCGTGGTCAGTCAACGACGCACAACGTTTTTTGAGCCTCTATACACACGACAGCGTAGAAACGTTGTTCCCATACGAACAAGCGGGCAAGCGAGCGAAAATCCTCTCATCTATAAAAATTCCGACCACGGTCGTCTGGGCGGGCAAAGACCAGTACGCCGACAGACCCGTCAAAGAGATCGCGGCGTGGTTTGATGCCCACATTAATGCCCCGCACTACGTACATATCGTCGAGAGGGTGAAGCATAGTTTCAAGGGCAAGGAAAAGGATGTGGCGAGGCTCATCAAAGACCGAATTCTCTAGGTGTGTATAACTCGTTTGCGCTCCAATCTGGAGGCAGCACAATGATGATAACTTCTCATGAATCGCATGCACGGTAAAAGCTCCGCGCTCCCTATCGGCCTCATCGGCTTTGCAGTTGTGGTCATCATTGTCATTTGGTTCCTCGCGGCATGGCAGCCCGCACCAGCGCCAGCTACTGAAGGAACCACACCCACCACGCCGGCAAAAACGACGACCAAGATCACTTCTGTATCCCTTCCCACCAAAGTAACGACCGCGCCCGAGGTTAAGACGTCCTCCGGCGTCGTCTCTACGGCAGAAAGCCTCTCTTCGGCCTCGAAGTTCGCAGGATTGCTTTCGTCCACCGGCGTATCATCGCTCATCACGGGCAAAGGTCCATTCACCATATTCATTCCCATCAATACCGCATACGGCTGGGGAGCCACCGCAAACATGACGGCCGCACAGCGTAAGCGCATGGTGGAATACCACGTGGTCATCGGTCGTGCCGTTGATCCTGATGCCATCGTCGCAGGTAGCGTTACGGCACTCTCCAAAGACCCCATCAATTTCCAGGTGCTTGCGGATCAAAGCGTGCGTATCAATTCAGCCGCTATCATCAAGACTTACAAAGCCAGCAACGGCATCGTATATCTCATCAACAGCGTGCTCCTACCGCCCCTGCAGTAGAGTTTGCTGAAAATCGCGAGCTGCTGCGTTGCGGGAGCCCTTTTTGCGCTTCTCACAGTACTTTTGTACTGCTCGAATCGCAGCTTTCCCGCGCCTTGCATCTCATCGATTTTCAGCAAACTCTAGACTTGCATGTCGGTGCCGCTATGGCACAGTGGAATAAGCAACTAGGGAAAGGATACACCCGTGCCCGGAACGTTAGGAGTCGCATATGCGCTCGCAAAGAGCGCGGAGCTCGACGAGCGCATGAGTCGCATCAAGTCAGCGTTTTCAGAAAAGTATGCGGGCGAGAGGTTCCGCGAAGCCGCAAGTGCGTATGCGAGACATCCTATCAGTCTCCACGACCACGCCGTGCTCTTCAAGGATTACACACTGGCGTTCCGCAATGACGAGCTCGTTCTGCTTCATCTCAACCGTCCGATAGCTTTTGTGCAGATGGAAGTCTCGACGGACTCGATCCACATCAAGAGGGTGCATGCGACAGAAACCATGGACCTTCACGATCAGAGGATGCGCTGGAGCGAACTTTTGGTCGGTGCGCTCATCCGTTATGCAAAAAAGAGCGATTGGTGCACGCGCATCACCATCCCGTTCGCGCGGCGGAAGTGGGAATATTGGCGGCCAAAGCTGCCCAAGCATTTCCGCGACTTTCGCAAGGATAAGCGGCTCGAGATCCGCGCGAATATGGAACTTTGGCTCGACGGCACTGCCGGTACGATGGGCTTTTCTCGGTACCCCATTTTGGGATATTGGGTATACGGTATCTGATTTTAGGTCGGCCTTTTCTGGCCGACCCTCTCTTTTTTACGCTTAAAATATGCTAGTATAGCCCGCAATGAACGGCATTCATGTGGAGCTCAAGCCCGACCTCATTACGACATTCGCGGGCATACCCATCACCAACACGCTCATCACGAGCTGGGTCGTGATGGCCGTGCTCATCCTTGTCGCCATCCTCGTCAATCGCCGCATTACGCTCATCCCGTCCAAATTCCAGGCGACGCTCGAGTGGGCTTTTGAATACGTGTACGACTATGTGGGAGAGGTGCTTGAAAGCAAGGCGCTCGCGCGTCGGTACTTTCCATTCCTCATCACCATCTTCCTTTTTATATTCACGGCCAATCTTCTCGAATTCACGCCGGGTATCGGCTCGGTGGGGTGGTTCAGGGGCGAGGAATTCTCGCCGCTCTTGCGCAGCGTCAATACCGATCTCAATGTAACCGAGGCTTTGGCGATCATCGTTTTTGCCGTCGTGGAGATCACGGGCATCTCCATGCTCGGCGCGGTCAAATATTCCAAAAAGTTCATCAACGTACACTCATTTATCGGCGGCGCGGTCGGGGTGGTGGAACTGATAGGCGAGTTCGTGCGACTCATATCGCTAAGCTTTCGTCTTTTTGGCAACATTTTGGCCGGCGAAGTGCTTATTATCGTAGCCACGTACTTCGCGCCGTATTTTGGGCCGGTGCCGCTCATGATGTTCGAGCTTTTCATCGGCTTCCTGCAGGCGGCTATTTTTATGCTTCTCGCGTTGTTCTATATCAAACTGGCAATCACAGAACACGAGGAAGCACATTGAAGCTGAGCCGTTTTGTGATAGGATAGTTCGGTCGAAAGCAACATTACTAAATTAAGTTTTTCACCATCATGGACGCAGAAACAGCAAAAATAATCGGCATGGCGCTCGCTGTGGGTCTTGGCGTTATCGGCCCGGGTATCGGACTCGGTATTCTCGTTGGTCGCGCACTTGAAGCTATCGGCCGCAATCCGGAAGCTTCGGGTAAGATCCAGACCACCATGTTCATCGGCATCGCCGTTACGGACGCGCTCGCGATCTTCGCCTTGGTCATTGGTTTCATCATCAAATTCACCTAAGGGTGAATTCTAGCGTTATTTATGAGCGATCTCTTCGCAGTCTTCGGCGTTAATTGGAAACTCCTGCTCATACAGGCGTTCAATTTCGGCGCGTTGCTGATAGTCCTTTCATACTTCCTGTACAAGCCGATACTTCGTATCATCGACGAACGACAAAAGAAGATCGCCGAAGGCGTGCGCGTGGCGGAAGCTGCCGAAGGCAAACTCGCCGAGGCAAAAGAGAAAAGCCAAGAAATGGTAGGCGCAGCTGCCCGCGAGGCCGAAGGGCTCGTCGCTTCAGCTCGCCACCGCGCATCGGAGAGTGCCGCGGAGATGGTCAAAGCCGCGGAAGCTCGCGCAGCCGCGACGCTCAAAGACGCAGCCGATCGCGCCGAAGAAGCCAAACGTTTGACCATCAAGGAGAGTGAGAAAGAGATCGCGCGCGCAGCCATGCTTGCCGCGGAAAAGGTCATGCGCCAGAGATCGGCCTAAATTATGGAGAACATTTACGCACAAGCACTCTGGAGAATGGTTTCCGAGAAGGGAAAGACGGCCCATGAGGCCGTGGATGGTTTGCGGACTCTGCTCAAGAAACACGGCAGGGAAATTCTTCTACCACGCATCTCCAAGGCGTTTGAGCGCCTCGCGCAGCGCGAGCTCTTGCGCACGAAGATGACCCTCAGCATCGCCCGTCATTCTGACGAGCATCACGCCAAGGCCGAAGCCAAAAAGGTGATGGAGCAGCTCAAGCTCGATGTGAAGAATCTCGAAGTGCATATCGACGAAAATCTTATCGGCGGATGGCGTTTGGAGGGTGGGGAATACCTGGTTGACAATACATACGTTCGGCACCTCCTCAGACTTTATAAAAACGTAACTGATGAGAGTCCCGACGCTTCGGTCGGGATCCCGACCCAGTAGGCGTCGGGACTATCGGAAACACCTGCTTTCAATATATAATCGGTCAACCAAAGAGTAATATTTTATGGACAACACCATCGTTGAGAAAATAATCAAAGAGATCGAACAGTACACGCCGAAAGCCGAAGGTGAACACGTCGGGCGCGTTACTGCCGTCGGCGATGGTGTCGTCTCTATCGACGGCCTCTCCAAAGCCGTGATGAGCGAGATCATCGTCTTTGAGGAGACTAAGGGCAAGAAATTGTCACACGCGATGGAAGTACAGGACGAGATCTACGGTCTTATTTTGAATCTCGAAGAGGACGGCGTGCGCGCTACTATTTTGGGCGACACAGCCCGTGTAGCCGAAGGTATGACGGTCAGATCGACCGGCAAAATCCTCTCGGTGCCCTCGGGCGAAGAGTTGCTCGGCCGCGTGGTCAATACGCTCGGTGCGCCGATAGACGGCAAAGGACCGTTCAAAGACGTGACGATGATGCCGCTCGAGCGCGAAGCGTATGGCGTTATTGCCCGCAGATCGGTCTCCGTGCCGATGGCTACGGGTATCAAAGCTATCGACGCCATGATCCCTATTGGCCGCGGTCAGCGCGAGCTCATCATCGGCGATCGCGGCACCGGCAAGACCACCGTCGCTATCGATACGATAATCAACCAGCGTCATGAGCCAGCCGAAAAGCGCCCTATCTGCATCTACGTAGCTATCGGCCAGAAGGAAAGTAAGACCGCACGCATCGTCGCACAGCTTCGCGCGGAACGTGCCCTCGAGTACACCATCATTGTCGACGCTCCGGCCTCTGCGCCTGCCGCGCTCCAATACCTCGCGCCGTTTGCCGGTGTGGCCATGGGCGAATATTTCATGGACCGCGGCCGCGATGTGCTCATCATCTACGACGACCTCTCCAAGCAAGCCGTCGCATACCGTGAGCTCTCTCTGCTCCTGCGCCGTCCGCCGGGCCGCGAAGCGTATCCCGGTGACATTTTCTATCTCCACTCTCGTTTGCTCGAGCGCGCCGCCTGTCTGAGCAAAGAAAAAGGTGGCGGCTCCATCACGGCGCTTCCCATCATCGAAACGCAGGACGGTGATGTCTCCGGCTACATTCCGACAAATGTCATCTCCATCACCGACGGTCAGATATTCCTCATTTCGGAGCTTTTCAACAAAGGCATCCGTCCCGCGATTGATGTAGGTATCTCCGTCTCGCGCGTCGGCTCCAGTGCGCAGACCAAGGCGATGAAATCCGTGGCGGGCGGTCTCAAGCTCGAGCTCGCGCAGTTCCGTGAGCTCGAAGCCTTTATGCAATTCGCTCAAGACCTCGACAAAGCTACCGCCGATCGCATCGCATCGGGTCAGCGCATGGTGGAGGTACTGAAGCAAAAGAACGGCGCACCGATACCGATGGAAATGCAGGTCGCGGTACTCTATGCCGCCGGCAAACAGCTTTTCGCAGATGTGCCGGTCAACAAAGTGACTGCGGCGGAAGCTAAGCTCGCCGCCTTCCTCGACGGTCAAGCTGCCGATATTCTCAAAGACATCAAGTTTTCCGGTGTGCTTTCCGACGACCTTAAGGCGAAGCTCGATCGCAAGCTCGAAGAATTCCGCTTGGCCCATAGCGAATTGTTCGCAACGGCAAAATAATATGGAAGGTGGTCTCGAGAGGCGACAGGAACACGTGCACACCAAGGCGGAAGAAGTCTACGCGCAAAAAGAAGCCGCAGGCAATGTCCTGCGCGGCAACAATGAGGCGTATGCAGGTATGGCGGAGCATCTACAGACTTTGATAGCGGAATACGAAAAGCTCACCAAGGAGTATAAAGAGGTGGATCGCAAAAGCGCAGCGGGACTTCTGCTCTCGGAACGCATCGAAGACTTGGAAGACGAAATGTTGGAGCTCGAACAGGCGTTGAACAAACAGGCCGCCGAGCTGGATCAGTCGCAGCAGCAACATCCGAACTCGAGCAGGAAATGAAAAAGCATTTGAATTAACCTTCGTGGTATTCCTATGGCCAGCCTCAAGAACATAAAGCACAAAATTCTTTCATACAAAAAGACCGGCACCGTGACACATGCCATGGAGGCCGTCTCTGCCGTGAAGATGCGCAAGGCGCAGGAGCGTGCGCTCGCGGGCCGCGCGTACGCGGCAGCAGGTCTCTCGACGCTCGAGCGCCTCGCCGGTACTGCCGATATTTCCCGCCACCCGCTTATGCAAGAAGGTAGCGGCAAGACATGCATTATCGTCGTTACGAGTGACAAGGGCCTCGCGGGCGCGCTCAATTCGGGCGTCATTCGTCGCGTCGAACACGAGATCACAGTGCGCGCATTGCATCAAAAAGACATCATCATGATCACAATCGGCCGTCGTGGCGGGGATTTCTTCGCCAATCGCGGATACGATGTGCGTGAGCGCCACGAAAACATGGGCGACGCCGTGCTCGAGCAAGAGTTGCGCAAAGTTACCGACAAGGTCGTAGAGTGGCACAAAAAAGGGGAAGTAGGTGCGTGTCTCGTGTTCTACCAAAATTTCATATCCACCTTCGAGCAGCAGCCGACCGTGCGTCAGATAATCCCTATCACTCCCGCAATGATGAAAGAAATGGTCGACGGCATCCGCCCTGCGCGCGGCCGCTACGCCCCGCGCAAAGATGAAAATGGACATGCGCCTGCTGCATACACAGTCGAGCCTGACACCGATAGCGTGCTTGCAGTGCTTTTGCCACGCCTTCTCAATATGGCGATCTTCCACGCCGTGCTCGAGGGCAAAGCATCCGAGCACTCCGCACGCATGGTCGCGATGAAAAGCGCGACCGACAAAGCGCGCGACATGGCGCACTCACTTACCCGCGTGTTCAACAAAGTACGCCAAGCTGTCATCACCCGAGAAGTCTCCGAGATCACATCCGGCATCGAGGCCATGAAATAATATGTCGATGGAGAAACCCGACATCAACAAGATGTTCAGTGTAGAAAAAAACCGTGCCGCAGAAGTCGGCAAGGTGCTTTTTGTCGTCAAGGGCGCGATGCGTAGCGCGCTCGAGACCAATTATGTAAGCATCGAACAACGCAATGAAGTGCGCGATGCGATCGAGAACAGTATTTCCGGAGATCAGACGGCAGAACGCCAAGAATTGCTGCATAGCGCTCGAGAAGCTGCCTCGCTTGCCGTAAAGAAACTTAAGATCTCTGAAGAGCAAAAACACAGCATTATCAGTGCGTTCCTCAAGAAGTTGGACCTTAATTTGCGCCATCCACCGCTTTTCGCTGAATGAACATGAGAGAACTGCTGATCGCGACATCTAATAGCGGCAAAGTCGTTGAGATCCGGCCCTTCTTCAAAGGCACGCCATTTGAGATCCACGGTCTCGAAAAATATGGGAAATTTCCTGACATCGAGGAGGTGGGCGAGACGTTCGAGGGCAATGCTCTTATTAAAGCCCTCATTTGGGGAAAGCGCACCGGCATTCTGACGATGGCCGAGGATTCGGGGCTGGTCGTTGATGCGCTCCATGGCAGGCCGGGCGTGTATTCCGCTCGCTACCCCGGCAAGGATTGGCAGGAGCGATGCCAAAACCTCATCAAGGAAATGCAGAGCGTGCCGGAGGTCAACCGTTCCGCGAGATTTATTGCAGTTGTGGCAGTATATGACCCCAAAAAGGACAAAGTCCGACTTGCGCAAGGAATTTGCGAAGGCTCCATTGCACACGAACCGATCGGTACCAATGGCTTCGGCTTTGACCCTATTTTCCGATACAACTCGACGGGGAAGACCGGAGGTGAAATGTCATTGGCGCAGAAGAATCAAATAAGCCATCGAGGTCTTGCTGTGGCCAAAGCCAAAGAAATTTTGCTTGCCGAATTCGCCTAATAACTATAAACTACCTACAACTTCTATGAGCAAGGGAACAGTTACGCAGATCATCGGTCCGGTCGTCGACGTGCGCTTTGATGGCGCGCTTCCACCTATTCGCAATGCGCTTCACTTGAAACACAAAGATCAAAGCATCACCTTGGAAGTCGCGCAGCATCTTGGCCTCAGTCGCGTGCGCTGCATCGCCATGCAAGACACCGCAGGTTTGCCGCGCGATGTCGAAGTGCACGACACCGGCGCGCCGATTTCGGTGCCGGTCGGCGAAGCCGCACTCGGCCGCATGTTCAATGTCATCGGCGAGCCCATCGACGGCAAAGAGCCGGCACCCAAAGATGCGAGGCGCCTTCCAATTCACGCAGATCCGCCCAGTTTCTCGCGCCAGAGCCCCAAAGCCGAAGTTTTTGAAACAGGCCTCAAAGCCGTCGACCTCCTCGCGCCATTTATCAAAGGCGGCAAGGTCGGTCTCTTCGGCGGCGCAGGCGTGGGTAAGACAGTTCTCATTCAGGAACTCATTCACAACGTCGCATCCGAGCACGGTGGTTATTCCGTATTCGCCGGCGTCGGCGAGCGCGTGCGCGAAGGCAACGACCTCTACCATGAAATGAAAGAGAGCGGCGTGCTCGAAAAGACCGCGCTCGTGTTCGGCCAAATGAACGAAGTGCCGGGCGCACGCGCGCGCGTGGCGCTCTCGGGCCTCACCATGGCCGAAGCATTTCGCGACGAAGGCGGCAAAGACGTACTCTTTTTCATGGACAACGTCTTCCGTTTCGTGCAGGCCGGCTCCGAAGTTTCATCTTTGCTCGGTCGCGTGCCATCAGCCGTCGGTTACCAGCCTACATTGGCAGAAGAAATGGGACTCCTGCAGGAGCGCATTACGTCCACCACCGAAGGCTCCATCACATCCGTGCAAGCCATCTATGTACCTGCCGACGACCTCACCGATCCTGCTCCTGCCACGACCTTCTCTCACCTCGATTCGACCATCGTGCTCTCGCGCCAACTCGCATCACTCGGTATTTATCCCGCCATCGACCCGCTCGATTCTTCTTCCACCGCGCTTACGCCGGAGATCGTCGGCGAGGAACACTATCGCGTGGCAAATGAGACTCGACGCGTGCTCCAGCGCTACAAAGACTTGCAGGACATCATCGCAATTCTCGGCATCGAAGAACTTTCCGAAGAAGACAAGAAGCTCGTGTACCGCGCGCGCAAAATTCAGCGTTTCCTCTCGCAGCCGTTCTTCGTCGGGGAAGTATTCACCGGTCGCAAGGGTCAGTACGTATCGCTTGCCGACACTGTCCGCGGTTTCGCAGATATTTTGAGCGGCAAATACGACAGCCACAACGAGCAGGAGTTCTACATGATAGGCAGCATCGATCAGGTCAAGGCGGCCTAGCTATGGCGCACCCGACCTTCCATTTGGTCATCGCTTCAGTAGGGGAAACGCGATTCGACGGCCCTGTCGTTTCCGCGACTCTCCCCGGAGAGGCCGGCGAGTTCACCGTCCTCGCTCATCACGAACCTATAGTTACCACGCTAAAGCATGGCCACATCACCGTGCGCACCGAAGGCAAAGAACCCGAGCAATTCGAAGTCGACAGCGGCGTCGTTGAATGCTCCAACAACCGCGCCGTCGTGTTGCTCTAGTCTTTTCAACATTTCTTCCCGCTCCTTCGATTTTTCCCATTATAATAGGGCAATGAGTTCGCGCGTAGCATTATTGGCGAGCTGCATCATTGCAGCTGCCATACCCCTTGCTGTTATGGCCGACTTACCACCCTCCGATATGCCTCTTGGTCCGGGTTGTCATTACACGACCGCGGATGAAGCGAAACAGTTGACTGATCGCGGCATTCCCGTCGCTTTTGAGACATGTCCAAAAGACACCGCCATACTCGGCATCGGACAGGATTTCGATCAATGGTACGCAAAGATAAAAAGCATGTCCCCGTGCAGTAGGGATACATGCACTTTGTCTTGTCGTACGCGCAATACGGGCGCGCAAGTCTGCGGACCCACCGCGAGCCGGTGGAATTCCATCGGCTGTCATCCCAACAACAACACCGCCATATTCCCAGCCGTTTCCTATGGATTTGCCGCGCACATCGAACTTTTGAGACGGTACTGCGGAGAGCGTGGTCGCTGCACTATAGGAAGTGTCGTGCAGCAATGGACGGGCATCTCAGGCGACGTGCCCGCGTATGCCGATTTCGTTTCTAGGGCGGCGGGCATCCCCGTCAATGAGGTTTTCGATCCCAATGACGTCGACCTCATGGGACGTCTTGCCCTTGCAATGTCCTGCTACGAAGCGGGTTCGCTTCCGTATGATCCAAACGAACTAAAGCAGGGCTTAGCTATGGCGGGTGGAGGTGCTCGAGTGCCCGCTCCCTCCAATGTAGGTCAGCTGCTCAACGAGAGCATGACCGGAAGCTATAGTGCGAATGCCGTTCAGGCGTATCCCAGTAGTTGGTCGTATCCTCCGACGAGTCTCATGGGAGGCGCCTATCTTCCGCCGCAGCAACCCATGAGTTCATTTGGTATGTCGCCATTTGGCGGCATTACCCCTCCCTCGACATCTCCATATTCCATCGGTTCTCCGACCTCGGTAGGAAGTCCGTATGGTATGTCATTTAATCCAAGTTCTATCGGTCAAACATCGACGGGATATTCTTATACACCTACCGATTACTCGGCAGCATTCAATCAGCAGATGGCCGCATACGGGCAGCAGACGAGCCCGACGAGCGCGAATACATCGCCCATCTCCTACACCTCCGCACTGGAACAATTGCAGACGTATGCGGGTAGCAGTGGGAATTACAGTACGATTGGCCCGACTCAAAGCGTCAACACCGGCTACGTCGCGCCGTCCACGTCACTCTCGGCGGCGACCATCATCACGCAGCCCATAGCCATACGTCGCGGCGATTCAGTGCTCGTCTCATGGACGAGCGTCGGCATGAAGAACGACGACAAATGCCGGTTGTTCATCGACACATCACAGCTCATAGCGCAAGCTAACGAAGGGACGCAGCTCGTGCCCACGACCGGTGCCGCATCTAGCTCGCTCATGTTCACGCTTCAGTGCAAGTCGCTGAAAGGTGATACAGTAACGCAAACGACGACGCTGTCGCTCCAGTGATCATGCCGTCCAAAAAATTCCAAAAAAAAGTCGAGGATTTCGACTGTGAGCACTGTGGCGCGAAGGTAGTGGGCACCGGCTACACCAATCACTGCCCCGTGTGCCTTTGGAGCAAGCACGTAGATGTGCATCCGGGCGACAGAGCGGAGGCGTGTTCCGGTATGATGAGGCCCATTAACGTGGAGGGTACGACGCCTCACTACCGCATCGTTCATTCGTGCATCCGTTGCGGAGAAGTGCGACGCGTGGACGTGTCAGAAAAAGACAGTCCCGAAGCCATTATCGCGCTCGCACGCAGTGCCTCGGTCAACCACGCCTAATTTGAAATTCCGCTCGGTCGTGCCACTATTTATCTATGCCACCGCTTACAGATACAGTAATTGAGAAAATACCTCATTACCACGGCGATTATGTGCGTCAGCTGATGCTTGCGGGTGTCGCCCTCATGCTCATCGCCTCGCCCATGTATGTCAACTCGTATTCCGCCCAAATACCGTTCATCGTCTTTGGTGCGATCATTGTCGTGGGTCTTGCCGCTATCACCAATCCGCGTAGGCGCTCTATTTTCGTGATCAATTCCGCGATCACGGGTGCTCTGGCCGCCATCTACGGTCTCTGGGGACTTTTCGGTTATCCGGCGAGCTCGATGACCACATTCGTGTTGCGCGTCGCTATCGCATTACTTTTCCTTTTCGCGTTTTATTTCAGCATGAAAACTTTGCGTGCTATGATTTTACATGACGTCGGCAGACCCGACGAAGAGATCGAGCGGGAAGTCATCCAAGAGGAAAATATAGAGAGTGATGGCTCGGCGACCGTGCTCGACAAGCAGGAGCCGATGACGATGAGCGACAAAAACCTGCCATACGAAGACGACGAAATAGATATCGATGAGAACAAACGCGAGCCAATGATGGGGGAAGAATAACCGTGACAAAGAAAATTTTCATACTATTAGGTCATTCAGACAAGCGCGGTATGTGCGGCAATCTTGCCGACGCGTATGAGGCAGGCGCGCGCGAGGGTGGGCACGAAGTGCAGCGCCTCAACATCGGCGAGATGCAATTCGATCCCATTTTGCACCTCGGCTATCGCGCCATTCAAGAAATGGAGTCCGACCTCAAGAAATTCCAGGAACTCGTCGGGTGGTGCGATCACATCGTCATTATTTATCCGGTATGGTGGGTGGGCATGCCTGCCATTCTCAAGGGCCTCTTCGACCGCGCATGGCTTCCGGGCTCAGCATTCCGCTACATGAAAATGCCCAATGGCAAGCGTTCGATGTTCTGGCATCGCCTCTACCGCGGGAAGACTGCCCGCACCATGCTCACAAGCGGCACGCCGCCGTGGCTCGTACGCCTGCTTCCGGGCAATGTGAATGCGCAGCTCAAATGGGGGATACTCTGGTTTGCCGGCTTCTCTGTGCGCTCTACATGGCTCGGTCCCGCCGAGAACGTCCCTGAAGCCCAATGCACCGCATGGTGCAACAAAGCCCGCGACCTCGGCCGCCGCGGCATTTAGTTTTGCGAGACGGTGCATTTCTCCCGCATCCCTATATACTGCCTCTTCATGGCTCGCGAGGATGCAATAGTAAAATTCGAGGACGTCTCGTACGAGCACGGCCCCAACAAGCCCATCCTCGATGAGGTGTCTTTTCCCGTGCGACGCAACGTGAAGTACACGCTCATGGGCCAAAATGGCGCCGGTAAGAGCACGATATTCGCACTTATTACCGGCAAGCTCGAGCCGGACCAGGGCGACATTCATATCGAAAATAGCCTCTCTATCGCCATCGCACGGCAGGTCATCCCGCGCGACGAAATGCATCTCACGGTGCGCGAATTTTTCCAAAAGTGTTTTGACAAAAAAATGTATGACATCGACCCGCGCATCGATGAAGTGCTCGAGATAGTCAATCTCAAGGGTCATGCCAAATTTCACGAACGCATTGTGAAATCTTTTTCCGGCGGACAGCAGGCGCGGCTCCTGCTCGCCTCGGCGCTCATCCAAGACCCCGACCTTCTTCTCTTGGACGAGCCGACCAACAATCTCGACAAAGAGGGCATCGCGCATCTTACGCAATTCCTTATCGACTATTCCAAGACATGCATCGTCATTTCTCACGACGCGGACTTTCTCAATGCTTTCACGCAGGGCGTGCTCTATCTCGATGTGCATACGCACAAAGTGGAGCAGTACGCGGGCAATTATTTTGATGTGGTGAAGCAGATAAGCGCGCGTATCGAGAAAGAGAACATGGCCAACGCGCAACTCAAGAAAACGGCTATCGCAAATAAGGAGAAGGCCAACTTCTTCGCGATGAAAGGCGGTCAGCTGCGCCTCGTCGCCAAGCGCATGCGCGCGAAGGCCGAAGAAGCCGAAGAGGCGATGGTGGACGTGCGCCGCGAAGACAAGACGATAAAAAAGTTCACCATTCCGTGCCCCGAAAATCTCACCGGCGAAATGCTGCATATCACCTCGTACAAAACCATCCGCGAACACAAGGTCGTAATGAAGAAAAAAACCATTTCGCTGCGCAAAAATCAGCACCTCTTACTCAAAGGTCCCAACGGCATCGGCAAATCCACTCTCCTCGAAGCGCTCGCTTCGGGCACCGCCGAAGGCGCGACCATCACGCCTGGCGTCAAGGTGGGCTACTACCGGCAGGACTTTTCCAATCTCGATTTTGAGCGCACCGTCCGTGAGGAACTCTTCGCCGCCATGGACAAGCCGATGGAAGAGCAGATGCGTGTGGTAGCTGCCGGATTTCTTATCCGAGACGATCTCATCGGCACCAAGATCGGGCACCTTTCGGAAGGGCAGAAGGGACTGGTCGCTTTTGCGCGGCTCGTTTTGCTGCAGCCGGGGCTGCTCATCCTCGACGAGCCCACCAATCACATCAACTTCCGCCACATTCCCGTCATCGCCGAAGCCCTCAACGAATACAAAGGCGCCATGATCCTCGTCTCCCACGTCCCCGAATTCGTCGCCAAGATCCGAATCGACGAAACCCTCGACTTAGCGAAATAGAGAAATACATTACGCAAGCCATGACTTGCCGCGGCACAGCGAGATATCGGGGCAGATTGCGGTAGAATACTACGGTGAACATTATATTTTTTGATACGGAGACTACGGGGAATGGGGCCAAGGACCGGCTTTGTCAGTTGGCCATCAAGGAGCGCGGTGTGGACGAGCCTTTGCTCAACGCCACTTACAAGCCGCCGTTGCCGATATCGCTTATCGCGATGTCGATCCATCACATTACCGAGAAAATGCTCGAGGGCCGGCCGAGCTTTTCTCTCGCCGAAGAATACCCGGCCATCAAGGATCTCTTTGAGCATCACGAGACGGTCGCTGTCGCGCACAACGCCTCGTTTGATATCGGCATGCTTGCCCGCGAGGGGGTGAAGCCGCGCAATGTCATCTGCACATACAAAGTCGCTCGCGCTATCGACTCCGCCGAGGAGTTCGAGCAATATAAATTGCAGTATCTGCGCTATTTTTTCGGCATCGATATCGATGCCAACGCGCACGACGCCTTTGGCGACGTGCTCGTGCTCGAAGGCGTCTTTGAGCATTTGCTCGGGAGGCTGATCGAGCAAACAGGCTCGGAAGAGGCGGCGCTCGCGCACATGCTGGCGATCTCCAATAGGCCGATGCTCTTTACGACCCTGCGCTTTGGCAAATACAACGGCAAACGTTTGGAAGATATCGCGCGCGCAGACCGGCGCTATCTTGAATGGCTTTTGCGCGAGAAAAAGAAGGACGCAGAAGGAGAGGGCGATTGGATATTCTCGCTTGAGCACTATCTCTCGCCCAAGGACCCTGACCTAGAAGAGGCGATACCGTTTTAGAAATCACAGGATAATGTTGTTACCAGCAATGTATCCGGTGGTCCAGCAGAGCTGGAGAGAGTAGCCGCCCGAGGGGCGGTTGATGTCGAGGACGTCGCCTATGAGATAGAGGTTGCTGTGGATGCGGGAACGCATCGTGCGAGTGTCCACTTCGTCGAGAGTTACGCCGCCGGAGGTCACGACGGCTTTGTCGAGGCCGAGCAATCCTTTTACGCGCAGCGGCAGATGCTTCACGAGCTTCATCAGGCGGATGCGCTCGGGGCGCGTGACGGCGTTGCAGGATTTTTCGGCGTTAATATCGGCGAGTTCGAGCACTATCGGTACCAGGGCCGAAGGGATAATTATTTTCAAACTGTTTTTCACCTTTTTGACGTGATTTTCTTTGAGAATGAATTGCAATTGTTCGTTGACCTTCTCGTAGCCGGAAGTGGGCAAGAGATCTATCTCAAGCGTTGTGTCGCCATATTCCAATAGTTCGCCAATGTCTGCACTGAGGTTGAGAATGGCGGGACCGCTCAGGCCCTCGTGAGTGAAAAGTATTTTGCCGATGATATTTTCCTGCTTGATGTTGTTTTGGAACAGCGTAACTTTCGCATTGGTCAGGCTCACACCGGCGACTCGTTGTACCCAAACATCGTGCACCGAGATAGGTACGAGCGCAGCGTTGGAGGTGGATATCTTGTGGCCGAGCTCGGCGAGCCATTCAAATGCATCGCCGGTCGAGCCCGTTTCCGGCCGTGATTTTCCGCCGGTCGCGAGGACGAATGATTTGGCGAATATTTCTTCATTGCCCACCTTCACGCTCTCGATGTGACCGTCTTTAAGATTGAAACCTTTCACAGCGGCTTTGGTGCGAATAGTGACCGCGCCCTGTTTGAGATAAGCGGTGAGAACGTCGTGCACCGACTGCGCCTTGTTGCTCAAGGGGAAGACGCGATTTTCCGCTTCCACTTTGGTGGGCATGCCGCACTGCTCAAAAAAAGCAACGCTCTCTTTGGCGGCCCATTCGGCAAATGGGGAAGCGAGGTATTTGCCTGCTTTGCCGTACTTGGCGAGCAACTTTCTGGTATCAAATTCGGCGTTGGCTACATTGCAGCGTCCGCCGCCGGTGATGAGTAGTTTTTTGCCGAGTGCCGGATTTTTCTCCAAGAGTATGACCGAAGCCCCCTTCTCAGCAGCCCGCCCCGCGGCCATCATCCCAGCCGGTCCGCCGCCGATGACCGCAACATCCCACGCCGTGGCTTTGTTCATGGCGGAATCCTAGCATGAGAGAGCAAGCACGAAAGGCACACGGATGGACTTAAAGCAAATTACGGCTTAAAATGGCCAAAATATGGGATTAAGCATTGGAATTGTTGGACTCCCGAACGTGGGGAAGAGTACTCTTTTTAATGCGCTGACGCGGAAGGGGGTGCTTATTGCCAATTATCCTTTTGCTACGATCGACCCGTCGGTAGGGGTCGTGGCGGTGCCTGATTTTCGGTTGGATAGATTGAGTGAGATGTCCAAGTCGGTCAAGAAAGTGCCGGCGGCGGTGGAATTCGTCGATATTGCGGGTTTGGTCAAGGGTGCCTCAGAAGGTGAGGGGCTCGGCAATCAATTCTTGCAGCACATTCGCGAAGTGGATGCGATAGCTGAAGTCGTGCGCATTTTTGACGACGAAGACGTGCATCACGTCGCGGGTAATGTCGATCCACGGTACGACATTGAGATAATTGACCTCGAACTCATTCAGGCAGACAGGCAAATGGCCGAAAAGAAGCTCGATAGGCTGGAGCGCGACGCCAAAGGTAATGATAAAGACATAATTGCCGAACGCGACGTGCTGCGCAAAATAGTGCCCGTATTGCAGGCAGGGAAGCCCGCACGCACCGTCGTCCTGGATGAAAAAGAACAGGAATTTGCGTTGCCACTGCACTTGCTCACGATGAAGCCAATTCTCTACGTGCTCAATCGCAAGGCAGGCACGGTCAACATCGATGCCGAAAACGGGCCGCGCTGGAGAGAATTGCTCGATTATTTTGAACGAACCGATGCAAGGTATATAGTCGTCGACGCGGGCGTCGAGAACGAGCTCGGCGATGTGCATTCGGATGAGAAGGCAGATTTTCGCCGCGAGCTCGGCGTGGCCGAAGACGGTCTCGACGCGCTCATTAAAGCCGGATATTCGCTGCTCGATCTGATCTCATTTTTTACGACAGGGGAGAAGGAGAGCCGCGCGTGGACCATCAAGCGCGGCGCCAAAGGCCCCGACGCCGGTGCGGCTATTCACACTGATTTTCGCGACAAATTCATCCGCGCGGAGGTCATCTATTGGGAAAAACTTCTGCAGGCTGGCTCATTTGCAAAAGCTCGCGAGCAAGGCCTCATCCGCACTGAAGGCAAGGAATACGTGGTGCAAGACGGCGACGTGATGGAATTTCTCCACTCTTAAAACAAACTGCCCATCATAGGGCAGTTTTACGTTTTCGCTTTTGTTTACACGGGGCTTCGGGATGCGCATGTAATGAAGCGCGAATTCGTTTGTGTTTGAGACTGCAGTAGTGTCGCCAGCCGGCGGGCGTGATATGCCACGGCATTCCTTGCTCACGCCATGCTTTCAATATGGAAAGATTAATTCGCAGTGAAGTCGAAGGAGATATCATTACGCTCCCCTTGGAGATGTTCTTGCACAATGGTAGCGTACATGCATGGATAAACCAAAGGTAAGCCCCAAGGATTTCTTCCTCTGGGTCATGGCAATGATCGCCCTTTATTCGAGCGTTTTTGCCCTTATTGCGCTCTTTTTCAGCTATATCGACTACTCCTTCCCCGACGCTCTCAATCGCTACATCGACCCATATGGCAGCGCCATGCGCTACCAGATGGCAATCCTTTTTGTGATGTTCCCGCTCTTCCTCGTACTCATGCGTTTCATCCGCAAGGACATGGTGCGCGATGTCACGCGGCAGGAGATATGGATCCGTCGCTGGGCGTTGTATTTCACTGTTTTTGCCGCGGGACTCACGGTCGTCGTTGACCTCATCACGCTCATCAATTATTTCCTCGGCGGCGATATCACCATGCACTTCATTCTCAAAGTACTTATCGTATTGCTGGTCACCGGCGCGGCATTCCTTCACTTCCTTGCCGACATCAAAGGCTTCTGGCTCAAATTTCCCGAACGCGCTCGCTATGTAGGCTGGGGTGCGGGAGCAGTTGTACTCGCCACTATAGTCGCGGGATTCCTCATCATGGGTACGCCCGGCCAGATACGCTTGTATCGCTTCGACGACCAAAAGATAAGCGACCTCCAAAATATCCAGTATCAGATCGTCAATTACTGGCAGCAGAAGGAAAAGTTGCCGGCCGCAATCTCCGATCTCTACGACCCGATATCAAATAATTACATGCCGAAGGACCCGCAGAGCGGCAACGAGTACTCGTATAGCGTTACCGGCCAATATTCGTTCAAGCTTTGCGCCACCTTCAATCTCGAGACCAATCCCAATCAGGCCGATACTGTCAACGGCCTCTCAGGGCCCATCGCAGCGCCGGTGGGCGATAAACTCGCGCAAAATGAGACTTGGTACCACGTGGCAGGGGAACAGTGCTTCAGTCGCGGGATTGATCCTCAGCGTTATCCTCCATTCCCGAAGACTTCCGGCATCCCGACGCCCATACCGGTCAAACAATAGGCAATTAATGAGCCATTTTCTGACAGCTTAGCTTGTGCTACGCTGTCTTGATGCACGGATACGACCACAAGAAAATCGAGAAAAAATGGCAGGCCAAATGGAAAAAGGACGGTTTGCACAAGACTCCCGACAGCGTAAAAGGCAAGGACAATTTCTACCTGCTCGTCGAGTTCCCATATCCGTCGGGCAATTTGCACGTAGGACACTGGTACGCTTTCGCAGTGCCGGATATTCTCGCGCGCAAGAAACGGATGGACGGCAAAAATGTGCTCTATCCCATGGGATTCGATGCATTTGGATTGCCCGCAGAGAATGCCGCGATAAAGAATAAATTGGATCCCAAAAAGTGGACCTTCGGCAACATCGCGTACATGAAAAAGCAGATCGAGTCGATGGGCACCTCGTTCGATTGGTCGCGCGAGGTCATTACCGCCGACCCCGCTTACTACAAATGGACGCAGTGGCAATTCCTTCAGCTTTTCAAAAAAGGTTTGGCGTATCAAAAGGAAACTGCAGTGAATTGGTGTCCGAAAGACAAGACAGTGCTTGCCAATGAGCAGGTGGTGGATGGCCGCTGCGAACGTTGCGGCTCGGTTGTTGAGCAAAGAATGATGTTGCAATGGAACGTAATGATCACCAGCTACGCCGATCGCCTTATAGACGACCTCACAACTCTCGATTGGCCTGAACAGATCAAAGAATCGCAGCGTAACTGGATCGGCCGTTCGGAGGGGGCTGAAATTGATTTTCCTCTCGATTTTGGCAAAAAAAACAAATACGTCATTTTGCACGGTTATGGCGGTAAGCCCGACACTCCACGCTGGAATTGGATAAAGAGTGAGCTTGAAAAAATGGGCAATGAGGTCATTATTCCCACCCTGCCAAATACTGACAATCCCACGGAAGTAGAACAGGTCGAAGCAGCACTTCAAGCCACTGATTACGACGAAAACACTGTCCTTATGGGACATAGTCTGGGCGCTGTAGTCGCAATGAAAGTCGTCGAGCGTCTCAAGTCACAGATAAGCCGCCTTGTCCTTGTGGGAGGCTTTGCTGACCCTCATTTCAAAGACGGGCCGCGTGATTTCGCGAAGGATTTCAAATGGGAGTTCGATGCGAAAAAAATCCACGCCACCGCTCCGGTAATTCAGCTACTTCATGATCCATGCGACCATGCGATATCGGAGAGGCAAGTCGCGGATCTCGAGAAGCTCCTCGGCATCAAAGCGCATCGCGGCATATCCAATAAGCCGCACTTTACGGGCGACACAGAGCCCGATGTCTTGATGTGGCTGCGCGCCACTATCCGCGTTTTCACGACGCGCCCCGATACGCTCTTCGGTGCCACTTACCTTGTCCTATCGCCCGAACATCCGTGGTTAAAAGCGGCACTCGGTCACAAAAGTCTTTTGCCTAATGAGCAGCATGTCTCTGCGTATGTCACGCAGGCCACTAAGAAGACCGAGCTCGAACGCATGACCGACCAAAAAGACAAGACCGGCGTGCGGCTTGAGGGCGTGGATGCCGTCAATCCCGCGACGGGTGAGAAAATCCCCATGTATGTAGCGGATTATGTGCTCGCCTCCTACGGCACCGGGGCCATCATGGCAGTGCCCGCGCACGACGAGCGCGATCACGCCTTTGCCCGCAAATTTGGCCTGCCGATCAAGCATGTCATCGAACCGATCTTCAAAGCGAACGGAACCCGCGAAAATGCCATCAAAGAAGGCGAGCCATTCATCAAAAGGGAAGCCATATGCGCCGTTGTGCGCAATCCCAAGGACGACACCTATCTCGCAATTAAATGGAGAGGCGTCCACATGCACGGTCTTGTGACCGGCGGCATCGAGGGAGATGACGACATCATCGAAACTGCCCGCCGAGAAATTCACGAGGAGACAGGGTACAAAAATCTTCGCCATGTCGAAAATCACAAGTGGACAATAAACACCTTCTTCTATCACCGTGTCAAAAAGCAGAATCGTCACGCTCATTTCCACTTCGTCTTTTTTGAGCTCGAGAATGACGAGAAGGATGCGGTGGATGAAAAGGAGGCATCACTTCACGAGGTGGTCTGGGTCAAGAAAAATAAGTTAATGGAATTCTTCACCGTTTTCGAGGGCGAGTTCATCGCTTCCGTCATTCAAGACCCCCATTACAGCTACACCGGCGACGGCTTTCTCATCAACTCCGGTCTTTACGACGGCAAGACTTCCGCCGAAGCCAATGCAGCGATTACCGACGTATTCGGACGCAAAAAGACCACCTTCAGACTCCGCGATTGGATCGTGTCGCGCCAAAGATACTGGGGTGTGCCGATACCGATCATTCATTGTCCTGAATGTGGCGCGCAGCCAGTGCCGGATAAAGATCTGCCTGTCGAGTTGCCTGCCGTGAAGGATTATCTGCCCGAAGGCAGCGGCAAATCGCCGCTGGCGAAAGCCACGAAGTGGGTCAATGTAAAATGCCCGCTGTGCAAAGGTGTCGCGAAACGTGAGACTGATACACTCGACACCTTCGTCGATTCCTCGTGGTATTTCTTGCGCTACACCGATCCCAAAAATAAAAAAGAATTCGCCGCCAAGAAAAGCATTCAGAACTGGATGCCGGTTAGCCTCTATTCAGGCGGTGCCGAGCACACCACGATGCACCTTCTGTATTCGCGGTTCTGGCAAAAGGCTCTTTTCGATCTCGGACTTGTAGAGAACGAAGAGCCCTACGCGCGGAGAATAAATCGTTCGCTCATTCTAGGTCCAGATGGCCAAAAAATGAGCAAATCGCGCGGCAATGTCATCGATCCTGATGAGGTGGTGGAGAGACTCGGAGCTGACACCGTACGCATGTATTTGGCCTTTATCGGCCCGTATCACGAAGTGTCCAGTTATCCGTGGAATCCGGATGGCGTGGTCGGTGTGCGTCGATTTTTGGAGCGTGTGTGCCGCGTGCAGGAACTCGTCTCAAAAAACGCGCCAAGCATCGGTTCTGCACTCCACAAGACGGTACAGAAAGTGGGGAAGGACATCGAACAGATGAAATTCAATACCGCCATCAGTCAGATGATGATACTGCTCAACGCGATAGAAAAAGCGAAGGCAATTTCGCCCGACGAGTGGTCAACTTTTCTCAAGATCCTCTCGCCGTTCGCCCCTCATGTGGCCGAAGAATTATGGGGCAAAAAGAAGTCCATCCACCTCGAAAAATGGCCGGAATTCGACATTTCGCAATTGGTAGAAAATACGATCACTATCGCTGTGCAGATCGACGGCAAGACCCGCGCCACTGTGGATGTCTCAAAAGATTCCGACAAGGCTGCTATCGAAGCGGCGGCGCGCGAAGCTGTATCCGCGCGTCTTGAGGGGCAAAAAATAGCTCGCACGATCGTCGTGCCGGGCCGTCTCGTCAATTTCGTTGTAGGCGCTTAGCGGGTGTAGAGTACGGGTCCGGAAGGGGAGTCGTCGAGTTCAAAGCCCTGGTCTTCGATACGAGTTCGAATGGCGTCAGCGCGGGCGTAGTCTTTATTTTCACGGGCGCGTTGCCTCTCCAAGAGCAGCTCCTTGATCTTGGCGTCTATTTTCTCCTTAGGTATGGCCGTGCGGAGCTCTTTGCGTGCGAGCTCCCTTGCAGCTGCATCGGGTTCGGCGAAATTGAGACCGAGCACTTTGTCCATCTCTATCATGGTTGCGACTTTTTCGCCCTCGGTAAGTGAAGTATCCTTCGTCATTTCCCAGAGGACGGCAATCGCTTTCGGAGTATCGAAATCGTCGTTGACGTGTTTGTTGAATTTTTCAGTCCACTTTCGGACGGGAAATGAGGGTTTGTGCGCAAATCGCATTGCCAGCAGTTTGGAATACGCCGTCTGGGCGGCAGAGAGAGCCTCCCACGTGAAGTTCATCGGTGTGCGATAGTGCGCACTCAGGAATAGATAGCGGAGTGATAGTGGGTGGCAGCCGCGTTCGGTAACATCGAACATGTACACGACATTACCCACTGATTTGGCTATCTTGCCGCCCTCGAGCTGAATATGTGCGCGGTGGAGCCAGTATTTAGAGAACGGATGTTTGCCTGTCGCGCTCTCCGACTGCGCTATCTCGTTGTTGTGGTGCACGGGTATGTGTTCGATGCCGCCGGTATGGATGTCTATCTGCTCGCCGAGCGTCTCGCGTATCATCGCCGAGCACTCGATGTGCCATCCCGGAAAGCCCTTGCCCCATGGTGAATCCCAACCCATGTGCGGATCAGACTTCCAGAGTAAAAAATCGAGTTGACCGCGCTTCTCTTTATCGAAAGAGACGCGCGCGCCAGCGCGTAATTCTTCGAGATTGATATTTCCGAGCTTTCCGTAGCGCGGAAATTTGGAAGTCTCAAAATAGACGCCATGTTTGCCCTGATAGGCGAAACCCTTCTCGACGAGTGTCTCTATCATCGCGATCTGTGCCTGCACGTAGTCGCTCGCACGGGGGAAAATGATGCCGTCGATGTCGCAATTGAGCGCGCGGAGATCTTCGAGAAAAAGATTGGCGTATTTTTCGCCGAGCGCACGCATGTTTTCCATAGTGAGCGCGAGACCCTCGCTCTTGAGACCCTTGGTCATCTTGTCCTCGCCGGAATCGGCGTCCGACGTGAGATGACCGAAATCGGTGAAATTGATGACTTGCTTTACCGAGTAGCCACTCCTTATAAGTGTTCGTCTCACAATGTCCGTAAAAACGAACATAGAAAGATTGCCGATGTGCTGGCGACCGTACACGGTAGGGCCGCAGTTGTACATGCGCACCTCACTGTCGTGTACGGGCACGAATTTTTCCTTCTTACCGCCTAACGTGTTGAAAAGATACAGCGGTGAACGCTTCTCACCCGTACGTGTGAACCAATCGAAGACACCCATATTAGAGCCATTTTTTGCGTTTGAAGTACCAGAACATCATCGCAGCGATGCCCGCCATAATGCCGATGACTATCCAGAAATCGAATCGTGATCCGATGAACGGGTTGTTGACGGTATCCATGCTGAAGATGGCGGCAATGAGAGAAAGAGGGAAGGTGACGAACGCGAGGATGGTGAATATTTTCATCGTTTCGTTCTGTTTGGTCTCCAACAGTGAATTGTTGGTCTCGCGAAGCTCGTGGAGCGATTCGGTATGACGCATGACGTGATTGTGTACGCGGTAGTATTCATTGGAGAGGGAACGAGCGTATGGCGCAAACTCAGGCCCGAACAATTTCGGACTGAGTTCTTCAAGACTTCGTAGCACCTCGCGATGCGGCTCGATGGTCTGGCGGATGTTGAGTAGATCGCGCGCGCATTTCGAGAGCGCCGACACGAGCTGCACCTCCTGCTCTGAAAAAAGCTTTTCGTCGATGACTTCGAGCTCGCGGCGGATGAATTCTATTTCGTGCTCAACGGATTTGTAGAGTTTCTTCAGCATGTAAAAGAAGAGGTAGCCCGCATGATCCCCGATTGAACTTCTGTCCAAGACGGAATGTACCTCGAAAACCTTAGAAAATTTGTGAAGCGGGTCGATGGTGTCGTAGCGCGCCGTGATCACATAGTGTGGCCCGACCACAAAATCGATTTCCTGCTCCCGAGAATGGTGGGAGTGTTTCAGGGCAGGGAAATGCATGACAAGATACATGAAATTGTCATGTAATTCTGCGCGGGGTTTGGTAACCGGCATGAGCAATTCTTCCGCCACAAGGGGCGAGATGTTGAACTCCGTGGCGATGGCATTGATCTCCTCCCGTGTTGGCGTGTCCAGATCCACCCACGTGAGCCCTTTGTGCTCATAGCGTGCCTGCATACTACCAGTATAACGTGTCTTCATTGAGAAGGGTGTCGCAGGCAGGGTATACTGTCGTATGCATCAAAACGGGGCTCTTTTGCGGGACGATAACGAGCGTGAGATAATCTCTCCGATGTTCCCGGAAAAGCGCGAAAAAACTATACCGCTGCGCCGCGCAATCATTGCCGGCATTATTTTGGTAATTGGCGCCTATGTGGCGGGCTATTCAGCTACGAAGCCGATGGGAGCCTTCTCCGGCGATACGAGCGTCCCGCAAAACGTCGATCTCTCGCCAGTCTGGAAAGCGTGGCATATTATTGATGAAAAGTTCGTCCCTGCTGCCGTGGCCACATCAACCAAGATGGCCACTTCTACAAAGGATGCCGATCAACAGCGCGTGTGGGGGATGATCGAAGGTCTCGCTGCTTCTCTCAACGACCCTTACACCTATTTCCTGCCGCCCGTCGAGAACGAACAATTCAATGCCGACATGAGCGGTGCATTTGAGGGAGTAGGCATGGAGATCGCAGTCAAAGATCAAGTGCTTACGGTCGTCTCGCCGCTCAAAGGTACGCCCGCAGAGAAATCGGGGCTTAAGGCCGGTGATGCTTTGCTCAAGATAGATGGTGTGGATACCAAAGGGATGGATGCGAGTGAGGCTGTGAAGAAGATCCGCGGCCCAAAAGGAAGCAAGGTGACATTCACTGTTTATCGTGAAGGGTGGACCGCGGTCAAAGAGATAAAGGTAACGCGTGACGTCATCAATATTCCGACGGTGTCCACGACGGCGCGCCCCGACGGTATTTTTGATATTCAAGTGCTGACATTTACGTCAAATTCACCCGAGCTCTTCCGTTCCGCACTCCGCGAATTCGTCGAATCGGGCGATACAAAACTCATCCTGGACCTTCGTGGCAATCCTGGCGGCTATCTTGAAGCTGCAGTCGACATGGCGAGTTGGTTCTTGCCCACCGGCTCGCCCGTCGTTACGGAGGATTATGCTGGTCACGACCAGAACATCGTGCACCGCTCGCTCGGCTACAATGTGTTCAATAAAAATCTGAAAATGGTGATACTTGTCGACAAGGGTTCGGCGTCGGCGTCTGAAATCCTCGCAGACGCACTGCGGTACTATGGCGTAGCCAAACTTGTGGGCGTCAATACGTTCGGAAAGGGCTCTGTACAGGAGCTTGTCGACATAACGCCGGAAACCTCGCTCAAGATAACGGTAGCACGTTGGCTTGGTCCTGATGGCATACAGATCCCGCGCGAGGGTATTGCTCCCACGGTAAAAGTCGAAATATCTGACGACGAGCACAAGGCGGGTAAAGATCCACAGTTGGACAAAGCCGTCAGTATTTTGAAGAATCAATAATATGAAAGTTGTTCTTATCAGAGATGTGCGCGGGGTAGGGCAGCGGGATACGGTCAAAGAAGTAGCTGACGGCTACGCGCTCAATCACCTGATCCCCAACGGCTTCGCCGTGCAGGCCACACCGGAGAAGCTGAACTCACTCCAGAAGAAACTAAAACATGAGTCGACATTGAAGGTCGCAAATGCAAAAGAGTCGAACGAGGCATTGAAAAAATTGGACGGAAAAAAGATCACCATCCGCGTGCGTGCCAACGAAAAGGGCCACTTGTTCAAGGGCATCCAAAGGGAAGAGATAGCGGTGGCGCTTCAGCGAGATGCCGGCAGCGCGATACGGCCGGAGTTTATTGTGGGTGAGAGCGATGCCATCAAAGACGTCGGAGAATACAAATTTCGCCTGCTCAGCGATGAGGCCGAAGCAACCGTAACGGTTTCTATAGAGGCGGCTTAGATAAGCACTTAAGCTTTCAAGACTTCCACGAGGCGGCGGCGATTTGACCGACCGTCGAAATCTGATTTGCGAACAGAGCGGAATCTGACCTTGCCTGCGATGCGCGCAAAAAGTGTGTGGTCTTTACCGACGCCGATATTGCGACCCGGCATGATGAGCGTGCCGCGCTGGCGCACGATGATCTCCCCGATCTCCACCTTTTGTCCGTCGGCACGCTTCACGCCGAGGTACTTCGGATTTGAATCGTTGAGGTTTTTAGCTGACCCGCCGGCTTTCGTTGTTGCCATGGGCGACACTATACAGTATTTGGGAAAGTGCTGCAAGCATCTGTTTTGGGGCTTGGTAGGGCCGCCTATCGAGGCTACAATGTGCCCTATGATCGTCCTTGATGTAGAAGCTTCGGGCACGGAGTATTCCAAGCACTCCATCGTGAGCGTGGGAGCGCTCGATTTTGCCGATCCTTCCAACCGCTTTTATGAAGAGTGTCATATCTGGGATGGTGCGCACATAATGGACGAAGCAATGGAAGTCAATGGCTTCACGAAAGAGGAGATCACAGATCCGAGGAAAATTTCAGAAGGAGAACTGACTCACCTTTTCCTACAATGGAGCGAGGGGGTAGAGGAGCGCACATTCGCCGGCCAGAACGTATCGTTTGACAGAGATTTTTTGAAAGCGGCGGCGGAAAGGGCTAAGCACACCGATTGGCCGTTCGCGCATCGCACCATCGACACGCACACGCTCTGCTATATGCATATGGTCAATCACGGCATCCAGCCCCCTGTATCGCATCGTCGGTCGGCTCTCAATCTCGATGCCGTTCTCAACTACACCGGTATCCCAAAGGAACCGTCTCCACACAATGCTATGACCGGCGCGCTCTCGCATGCGGAAGTTATTTCAAGGCTTTTGTACGGAAGAAAATTGTTGCCGGAATTTCAGCAATACGAAATTCCTTGGAAAGTGAAGTAGCTTTTTTAGGGTATACCCCTCGTGGGGCAGGGGAAGAGAGACGGCGAACCGACTTTCACACGACATAAAAAAACAAGCGCCGGAAAAATATTTCATACGTCAGAAGCAAGAGCCGTAGAGGACTTGACAATGTGTGTCGGCGTGGCGAGATGATATGTGGATAACTTCATGTTGTAATATTACGTATCGTCGCACAATATATCTTTTGCGACATCATGCCATGCAAAATGTCGCAAAAGATCCCTTAGATTGTGCAAAGCCCTCATTGGTCTTCGCACAATCTAAGGCCGCTGGAGACTTATCGGTGTGCGACACCTTCACCTTCTAGGATGCCTCCCCGCTGCGCGTGGCTCGTCTCCCCAAAATATTTGTCGCTCAAAAAAAATCCGAGCTCGGCAGCTCGGCTTGTATTTACGCCCTATCTCGGCTCGTAACTCCCCGATTTTTACGGCCATTCGGGGGAGACAGACCCTCCATGAATATATAAAAGCCCCAGAGTTGGTCTCCGGGGCCAGTACTTCAATCAGAGCTGCGAAATCTTTTAGCACCGATCCACTCATCGCCTTCTGCCTTTGGGTAGTTGTACCATCCGCGGGCGGACCAATTGTCAATTTTGTGTACAAATGACGCCAGTTCATTCATGACGCGACGTTTGGGCGAATAGTCGTTGAGTTCGCCCTCGGCGTATTTATATCCGTTCTCCTGATACGGGGTCAGCTCGAAGCCATAGGCCGCAATTTTCTCTTCGCGAAATTCTTGCATGGCGGGCTTTGTGTCAAATCCCGGTAGTCGTATGGGCTCGCCTTTCTCATTTACCCCGAACGCCCAGGGTTTTTCGAGATCATGCAAGAAGAATGCCAGCAGCGCGTCGGATTTGGAAAATGGCAGCGGTCGGCCGAAGGACGCATCGAAGTCGTATAAATGATCCGCATAATTCATGCCGTCCGTGATGTGGTCGATGTAACCCCCCGGCCATATCTGATGGTTGTATGTCGAGCCACGGGTACTTTCGAAAAGCGCCCGATTATCTCGCAAGAGTTTGTGACAGGCAGACCTGTTGGGTTCGTCTATAAGTTCAACAAGCTTCTCAAGGGGCTTGTAGTCGAGTGTCAGTGTGACTTTTCGCATTGTTTCACCTTATCGCAATGTTAAAGAACTGTATTCGTTATGCCACAGGTCGCGTCCAGAATCAATCTGCTCCATAAATAGCTCATTGGGTTCAAGTATCCTGAAAGCGGGACGACGCCATGATCAACATAACAAAAAGCTCCGCAATAAAGCGGAGCCAGATATCCTAACGTACAGCGATCAAGCTGGCACCGATGACAACAAATACTATGCCCGCAAAATCTTTCCAGCCGAACGGGGTAGCGGTGAAGTAGGCCGGCACAAGCCACGCGAGCAGGATGGCCATCAAAAATGTGCATATGCTTGTCGTGTTCTGAATTGCCACCGGCAGTCCCGGATTGGGTGCGTTCGCTGCTGCGGTGAAGGTGAGCAAGTTTATTACTCCGCAAAGTGTGAGGCCAATGACCAAAAGTGCGGCCACCATTCCCCACGATGGCGCAAGCGATTCACCGACCCATCGCACATACAGGCCCACTATAATTGCGCCGCCGACCAGATACCAAAACAGGAAAACCGGCGCAGGAACACCAAGATTTTTCTGAAAAAACCGGATCGACAACCATGCGATCATGAGCAACGGTACGCTCAGAGAGCTCTGGATAAGCCAGTTCATTTTCATTTTTAATTCTCCATTTCGCTGCAGTCACTATACGCATGTGCCGTAAAAAAGAAAGCTCCCGAGTAATGGGAGCCAAATACCTTTTACACTGACTTATTCTTGCGTGCCCATGGGATACGGAAGAAAACCCACAAATCCCGTCAGCTTCCATTGCCCGCCGACCTTGCGGCAGAAATACAGCGTCTGCCAATTGAGCCTGTCTACGCCACCATCAAAGCGCTTGATCTCACCATTAAACTTCTTATGCGCAATGGCACGATCGCCGGCGATCTCGATCTCTGTGAGGCTCGTTGCCCGGTGGATGCCGGCTTCCCAATCTTCGGCATAACTGACACCCCGACCCGCATGCGCTGCATCGAGCCAAAGGTCGCGATATGCATCGAGCGAGGGAAAGCTGATGGTCCATTTGTCGGGATCGTCGGCGCGATTGCCGCTGATGCCCATGAATTCATCGGCGATGAAGTCATCCTCGACCATCGACCAATCCGCTGCCACGTAGGCCGCGATATCACGCTCGACGAGCATGGTCCAGATGGCCGCACGATCGGGATCTGTGGGAAAAGGATTCGTGGAGAGGACTTTTGGTGTACCGGCACTAGCTTTGATCTGCGGCATGATTGTTCCTTTCAAAAGAACGAGACCAAAGCCAGAATACAACATGTTGCATGTTTTACAAGACGCGTGTGCGCTATTGAGCGAGCTTATTTGTCGGCTAAAGGGTGCCGTGTCGCCTGTCTCGCCCACATTTTTTGCTAATTTCGGGGGAGTTGGTGTCTTTACAAGTAGCTCATTGGGTTCAAGTATCCTGAAAGCGGAACTACGGGCATGACTGCGTCAGCGCAGGGTGTTTTTGAGGCTGTCGCATCCCCTAGTCGCAAAATTTGCGTGGCGGCCGAGACGTAGACACCGAAGTGCAGGTGCGGACCGGTCGCGTAACCGGTTTCGCCGCTGTAGCCGATGACCTCGCCGGTCCCGACGATCTGGCCGCTCGTTACGTTTATTTGTGAGAGGTGCGCGTACATCGTGTTGAGTCCATTGCCGTGTTTGACCATGACCCATTTGCCGAACGAGTAGCAGCCGCGTGCGGTATCGGTGTTGCCGGTACCTATCACTTGGCCCGTGAGCGCCGCTTTGACCGGCGTGCCAATAGATGCCGCAAGATCGATACCGTTGTGGCCCTTGCCATTGTACGCACCGGATTGGGCGAAAGGCGTGTTGCCGAAATACTGCGTAATGCGCACTACATCAAGCGGCCATTGCAAAACACCCTTTCCGGCTGGCGTAACCTTCGAAAGATCCACTGCGTACTGCAACTTTGACTGAAGATTGTTGAGCGCTTGTTCGAAGGCTGCTTTTGCCGCGCGTTTTTGCTCAAGTATGGATTGGAAGTTGGACTCCTGATTCTTGGTCTCTTTGAGAAGATCGGTTTGTGCATTTTTCGTGGCGCTGAGCGAGCCTTGTTGTGCGAGCAGCGTATTTTGCTGGTGCACGAGTTGAGTTTTTTTGTCCTCCGTAGCCTTCTTCGTATCATCGAGTGATTGTTTTTCTTTGGACAATTGAGTGATATGGTCGCGCACGGCGGCTTGCAGTGTACTGATATTTTCCGCGTCCTCCCATGCCTCCGATATGCGACCTGACGAGAGCATCGACTGTGCGAGGGGTTTTGATTCCACTTCATCGAGCCTGCGAACACTCTCCTTGAGCGCATCAGTATTGGTATCGATGGAATCCTGCTTCCCTTCGATGTTGTGAGAAAGTTCCTGTATCTGAAGCTGTGTAGTCTTGATCTGACTCTTGGTCTTGGTTACCTGAGCGGTCGTCTTTTTTATGGAAAGCGCCAATTGCGTAACGGTGTTCTGCAGCGTTTGCTTTTTGCTTGAAGTTTCATCTAGCTGGACCTGGTATTGTGCGATCTCGTCATCAAGCTGCTTTATCTGTGTACTCTGGTCATCGATCTGCTGCTGCAACTGCGCGACGGTCGATGTCGCTTGTTGCGAATACGATATTGCCGGAGCTATCAAGACGGCAAAGATGGCCGGGTATGTCAGCCACCTGTTCATGCACCGGAGGCCAATTTAATGAGTGCCGCGCTGATGCGCCGGAGACTGGCCTCCTTGCCTATTATCGAGGCGATGACGAATGGATCAGGTGAGCGATCTTTGCCGGAAAGTGAATAGCGAAGAGGCCAAAGCACCTCTCCTCGCCCTTTTTCCGTGGCGTAATCCCACAGGGTTTTTTTGATCGTTTCAGCGTCGGCAAAGTCGATCTCAGCAAGCAGCTGGAGGGCTGCCTTGAGGTGCAGGGAAGCGATCTCCTTGGTACTCCCCTTCTGCGGGATTTCGGCAGCAGTGGGATGGGGATCGTAAAAGAAATAATCCAGTTCACCATTCTCCACCATGGTCTTTATGTCGCCCCAGAGGGAAATGCGTTCGCGAATGATCGGAAGAAGTTTTTTGGCGACGTCGTCATTGAAAGAGCCGCTCCTTTTCGTGCATGCGTCTTTGAGGATACCGAGCGCTTGCTCGTCGAATTCCTGCTCCGGCATTTTTTTGAAATACTCCTTATTGAACCACTTCAGCTTCTCGATATCGAAAATGGCACCTCCTTTTTGGACCTGCTCGAGGTCGAAGGACTGGATGAGCTCCTGCATGGAAAAGAGCTCCTTCTCTCCTCCCGAATTCCACCCGAGAAGAGCGATGTAATTGACGAGTGCCTGCGGCAGAAAACCTTGCTCACGATACTCATTAATAGAGACGGCACCGTGGCGTTTGGAAAGCTTGGAGCGATCCGGCGCAAGAATGAGTGGAATGTGCGCGTAGAGCGGTCGCTGAAAGCCGAGGGCCTCGAGGATGAGTATCTGGCGCGGCGTGTTTGATATATGGTCTTCGCCGCGGATCACATGCGTGACACCTGTTTCGTGGTCGTCTATTACGACGGAAAGATGGTAGAGTGGGTCGTCGATGTTGCGGGCAATGACGAAATCGCTGAGGTCTTTTGTTTCGACAGAGATCTCGCCGCGGATAAGATCGTGAAATACGAGCAGAAGATCGGGATTTTTGAAACGTATCACTTTTTTGGTGGGGTCATCTTTGCCGGCCTCAGCTTCGTATGCGTGACCGGAGTCGATCAGCTGTTTCAGATATTTACGATAGTCATGTGTCTTTTCGGATTGGCGGAAGACTTTTGGCATTTCATACTCGATGCCGAGCCATTTGAGACCCGCCAAAATATCGTCCTCGAATTCCCTTTTGCTCCGCGCAGTGTCGGTGTCTTCGAACCGCATGGACATGGTGCCGCCGTGATGAGCGGCGAACAGATAATTGAAGAGCGCGGTGCGAGCACTGCCTATATGAAAAAAGCCTGTCGGCGATGGGGGGAATCGTGTAATGACGTTCATACAAAAGATATCATTGCGGTTCGTGCGAAATGCTGACCTCGAGCAGTATCTCGGCAATTTTACGTGATGCATCGGGGCGTGCAAACATTTTGCCCGATTCGACCATCTTCTCTTTCATGTCCGTGTTGGCAAGCAGGCGATCGATCTCGGCCGCGAGAATGTGCGGCGTGAGGTTTTCCTGCTCGATGACCACCGCGCCTCCGGCGCGCGCGTACGAGAATGCATTCTCTATCTGGTCGTGAGAGACGTCCTTGGGGATGGGAACCAGGATCGCCGGCACCCCCCAGCTTGCTATCTCAAAGATCGTGCCGCTGCCGGCGCGCGAAATAACGAGTGATGCGATGCCGGCCGTCATACGCAGCGCGAGCGTGTTGAGCAGGCCGAAAACCCTGTAGCGCTCTTTGAATTGCGAATCTTTGAGCACGACCGATGCGAGACCTGTCATACCCTTCAGATTGGCAGCGCCGACCTGATGGACGACATCGTACCTCGTAACGAGGTCGGGCAGAGCGTCGATGACGACTTCGTTGATCGCTCTGGCACCTTGCGAGCCGCCCATAATGAAGATGACGGGCACAGTGTCATCTAATTTCAAGAATTCATAACCGCCTTCTTTGGCGGGATGTTCTATTTCTTTTCGGATGGGATGGCCGGTGCGCGCGATCCTGTTGCGCACCTTGGCGGAGAATTTTTTTGCGGCATCGGGGTGTGCCACGGCTATCCATTTGGCAAAACTCGATGACCAAAGCGATACCTTGCCGGGCGCCGCGTCGGCGTCGTAAATAACCACGGGAATGTGCAATAAGCGGGCCGCATAAAGGGTAGGAAACGCAGCATACCCGCCCGTGCTGAAGATGACATCCGGGTACAGCCCGAAAAGCTGGATCGTGGCGCGATAAATACCCCACAGATTTTTGAAAAAACCGAACACATCGGATTTCCCCGACGAGCTCGAAAGGTGCGTAATATCGTGCTCCTGCAGCGCCTGCGGGTCGAAGGGGGCGGAGCCGGTGTAGAAGAGCTCCGGCTCGATGAGGGTGCGCTCTTTGCAGATGTCCTCTATAGCCTCAGCGACCGCAATAAGTGGGTAAAAATGCCCGCCCGTCCCGCCGCCGGTGAACACGATGCGCATTTCACTATTGTATCAAACGAGCGGAGGCGAGTGCAGTGCCCTGCGCCAGTAGGTGGCGGGTGCAAAAAAGTAGAGACCCACCCGCAAAGATGAGCCTCGTTATCCTGAAGTTTGTGACATGTCGATCCAAAACCAGTCGATGGTCTCGCGCACCGCTTCATCGGTAACGCGGTTTGAGAAAGCGCTATTGTGCCATGCTTCTTCGGTGGTAAACTCCTCGCTTTCGTCCCACTGCGGCTTAAGACCCGGAACAGACGCGAACGTGTTCGTTGCCACTCGCAGAACGCGAGCCTTAGTGTCACAGTAGATTCGAAACCCCGGTCCGGCTTGGCTGAACATCGCCACCCCCCCACCTAATACCTATAACTTATTTAACACGTATTCCATTACATGTCAATATTACCGCTTTATCCGATATCTCGAAATATTGAGAAGTATTCCTGCGCTCGCGAGGGAGACGAGCACGGCGGAGCCGCCTTGGGAAATGAATGTGAGCGGAATGCCGGTGAGCGGAGCGAGCCCGAGCATGGCGGCTATATTGATGAAGGCCTCGGCAGTGAGGTAGGTGGAAATACCGACGGCCATCAAGAAGCCGAAGGCATCAGGGGCACTTGATGCGATGGCAAAACCGCGAAGACCAAAAGCAAGAAAAAGCAGGATGAGCGTCGCGGAGCCGACGAATCCGAGCTCTTCGCCGGCGACGGCAAAGATGGAATCACCCATCGGCTCGGGCAAATAGGTGAACTTTTGTATCCCCTGTCCGAATCCCCTGCCGAAAAAGCCGCCGGAGCCGATGGCGATGAGTGATTGGCGTATCTGATAACTTTCCGCGTTCTGACCCTTGGCGGGATCGAGGAATGTCATGACCCGATCACGCACGTAGGGCTTCGCTATCGCCATGACGCCAAGCGCGAGAACGGCGATGCAAAACGCCACAGCGATATCGCGCACGCGTGCACCGGAGCAAAAAAATACCGCACCCGCGGAGAGTACGATAACGCCGAGCGTGCCGAGATCAGGCTGGGCGATCAGAATGAACGCGGGAAATGCGATGAGCGCAATGAATCCAAGGAGGCCGAATTGGATGGTCTCCACTTTGTGTTTGATAGTCGCAAAATACGCCGAGGCCATGAGTATGACGGCGAGCTTCAATCCTTCTGATGGCTGTACCGTGATACCGAGCAGCGAGAGCCAGCGTCGCCCCCCGCCATGCTCCATGCCAATGTGTGGAATGAAAACGAACGAAGTGAAAAGGATGGCCGCCACAAAAATATACGGCGCTCCCACACGCCACACATGGTAATCAATAGCAACCATGGCCACAAGCAGCACAAGCCCTACTCCCACGCCGAGTACGAGATGATTGAACGCGATCGAAGAGATGTTGCTCGCGCCACGACCGAGAAATCCGAAGGCTGCGGACGAAAAAATGAATAGTCCGGCTATGACGAGCAAGGCGAGGAGTATTGAGAGAGTTGTATCTACATGTCTTCCCTTTCCCATGCTTTTTTAGAGAACCGAAAGCGCGAGAATGACGCCCGTGAATGCGAACATGACGGAGAGAATCCAGTAACGCATGGCGACTTTGTAGCCGGGCCAGCCGAGCGATTCGAAATGATGATGCAACGGCGCGATACGGAAGAGTTTCTTACCGAAGAGAGTTTTGGATATCATCTGCGCGATGTTGGATGCGACCGTGATGACGAGCAGGGCCCCGATGACAGGTAAGACAGCGATGCCTACTCCTCCACCCAAATTGTCCGTCATGAACGCAACGACGGCGAGCGCGAGCGTGAGGCCCATCGTGCCGGTATCGCTCATGTAGTAACGCGCGGGCGGTACGTTGAACCATAAAAATGCGAGGAGTCCACCGACGACGGCCGCGCAAAAAGCCGCCAAATCGACCTCGTGTTGGAAGAAAGCGATTATTGCATACGAAGCAAAGATAGAGCCAAAAACACCACCGGAGAGACCGTCGATGCCGTCTATCACACCTGAAGCATAGAGTGCGAGCGATGTGAGCACGAAAAGAGGAATGATGAGTGGACCGAGCTCGAGAGGGGTATGGAATGGAACACTGACCGCCGTGACCTCGAGCTTGTTGTAGAACCACCAGCCGATGACAAGCGAAAGTGCGACGACCACGATGAGCCGATAGCGAAGTCGCATGCCCTCTCCCGAAGGCCGGATGATCATGAGGTCGTCGACGAGTCCGACGATGGAGCCGATCAAGAGCGCGGCGAGCGGTATCCACGTCTGGCTGCGACTGAGAAAATTGAATTTATAGAATGACGTTTGCGGCAACAGTATCGCGAGCGCGAGAAGTATTGCCGTGGTAAGTGCGACCGATACCCAGATAACGATGCCCCCCATGCGCGGCGCGCGCATTTCATTGCCTTCGTGCAGACGATTGAATTCGTGTGCTGTCTCGCCGCCGAGCGCCACCTTGCCCGCGCGTTTCTTCCACGCTTTGTGCTTGTACAAATAATGCGTAACGACGGGCGTGATAGAGATGCCGATAAGGAATGAGATCGTGGCGGGGACTAGAACTCGAATGATCTCAGGCGTCATAGATTATTGCGAGAGAGCTTTTTGGGTAGCTGCAACCATCTTTTTCATGTCCTCAAAGCGGCCGTTGAGGGTGGAACCCATCACGACGATAACGACGGGATGCTCCGGAGCGGCATTGAACATCACTGCAAGATTGCCACCCACAAGATCTGTGTAGCCTGTTTTGCCCATAATGACATCGGGAATAGAATCGAGTGCCTCATCGGTATTCTCGACGTTGACCGTGTTGCCTTTCAGTGACACTCGCGTGAGAACGCTTTTGCTCGTGGCTGCAAAGAGCGATGCGTGCTCTGCCCCCGCATAGGCGAAGAGTTTGGCGACGTCGCGTGCGGAACCGTACGCGCCGGCTTCTGTCTCACTCAGATCGAGACCGCTGACATTCAGAAAATACGTATTCGTGAGGCCGAGTTCGTGCGCGAGCTCATTCATGCGCCACAGGGTCGCGCTTTCCGCCGGCGCGTTATCGTATTTTTTGAAAACTGCGATATTGGCCGCCTCAGCGAGCATTTCCGCGCCGTCGTTGGATGAAGCTGCAAGCGTGACATCGCGCAGGTCTGCCAAGCGCCACTGATCGCCCGCGATAAAATTAACCTTATCACCCGCCGTAAGTAAACGCTTGGGCACTGTAATAGTCGCATCGTCGCTCATCGCATCTGAGACCACGAGCGCGAGCGGGACTTTAGTAAGCGAGGCGAGCGGCAATTGCGCCTCGGCATTCAACGCGTATAAGACCTTCTTCTCTTTGATGTCGTACACGTAGGCGCTCTGCGCGCCCAGCGCGATGCCTACAAACGCAGGATCTGGCTCTTCTACTACGGGCTCTGTGGGGGTCGGCATTGCCGCAGCGGCCGCGTTCTCTGTGACATCGGCCGCGCTTTGTTTCGGTGCTACGGACTGCATCCCTACAAAAACGACAATCACAAAAGCGACGCATGCCAAAATGATCCGCGCCATTCTACGCTTTTTTATGTGGGGGCTACGGCTGATCGCCAGAGCCATTGTGTGCGTTATCGGGGGTGCCTCCATTGTCGTGAAAAGGCCCGCTTTTTTGCTCAAATGCGGCCAATTCATTAGCAATTTTAGCATAATCCGGCAGTTCGTTCATGCCTCGAAGCCCGAGGTGTGCGAGGAGCTCCGTGGTCGGTTTGTAGAGATATTCGCGGCCATCGTCCGGATTTCCGACCCTCTCGATGAGACCGCGGGAGAGCAAGGTGCGAATGGTGGAGCTTGTATTGACCCCGCGGATGTAATCTATCTGCGCGCGGGTGGATGGGCCGCGATAGAGGATGATGGCGATGACCTCAAGGCCCGCGTCCCCTATCTCACGGCCGAGCTCCAGCTCGTAGGCCTTACGTAATTCATCCGAAATGACAGGCGCGACAGCAAGCGTCGCTTCAGAATCCGTTTGGATGAGCGTCATACCCGTGCCTTCGAGCCGTGCGGCCAATTCTTTGAGCGCCGTCTTTAATTCGTCACGTTTTACGCCGAGCAAATGCTCCAACTTGCGTAGCGTGAGCGAACCTCCTTCGGAAAAAAGGAATGCTTGTAGACGCGATGGAAGGTCGGGTGTCGTGTCAGCCATATTTTGGTGCGCCTATGGTCTCCAACTCTATCTCGATCTCCTCGAATATTTTTTCCTGGGTCACGCTTGCCGAGCCGCCGCGCACGAGCTCAAGAACAGCGAGGAAATACACAATACGCTCATGCTTGCCTGCTTTTTGCGTAAGTTCGCTGAATTTGGTGCGGAGTGCAGAGGCGAGGCGCCTTTTTACGTTGATTATTACTTCTTCGAGCGCGAGTATGGGGGCGACGGCCGCTTCGGCGAGCGCTTCAGGCTTTGGCAGAAGATTGGTGAGACGCTGCGCGGCAGCCGCTATCATACCCACATTGACTTCGCCGGGGTGAAAAATGGTCGGACGATCGGGCCAGCGACGGGCAAAGAGTAGTGGATGTGTCCCCCATTCCTTGCGCAAAATTTTCGCTGCATTACGGATGATGGCGTAGCGGGCGAGGCGGCGTTCAAGCTCGAATACGCTCTCGCGCTCATCTTCCGAGAGCTGCATGAGCGGCAGAAGCGCGCGCGATTTGATGAGCAGCAGCGTGGAAGCGACGAGGATGAACTGGGCCGTCTCGCCGAGCGGCATCTCGGGCAATTGCTCTACATAAGCCAAATAGCCGTCGGTAACTTCGGCGAGCGATATGTCCGAAACTGCCAGCTTTTTATCCTCGATAAGATTAAGCAGCACTTCGAGCGGCCCTTGGAATTTCTCTTGTGCGATTGAAAATTGTAGGGACATTTTTAATCAGACAAACGCGTGTCGATGCGCGACATGTCGCGAGGGAAAGCGGCGGCCTCTTTTACATTGGCGAGCTGTAGGAAACGCGCGGTGAGTCGCTCCAATCCGGTGGAGCATCCGCCGTGCGGCGGCATGCCGTACTTGAACGCTTGGAGGTAGAACGAGAATTTGGCCGGATCCATGCCGCGCGATTCCATCTTGGCGACGAGCTCGTCGTAATCGTGAATGCGCTGCGAGCCGCTGTTGATCTCGAGGCCACGGAACAAAAGGTCGAAGCTGCGCGAATACTCGGGGTTTTCGGGGTCAGTGTAGGTATAAAACGCTCGCTTCTTGGTGGGGAAATGTGTAATGAACACGAAGTCCGAGCCGTGTTCTTTTTTGGCCCACTCAGCGATCTGTCGTTCGTGTTCCGGCTCAAGATCAGGCTCCTCCCCTACCCCGAGGACTTTTTGGGCTTCACGAAGCGTGAGCACGGGAAATTCTTTTTCTGGCAAGAGAACACTTTCGATTGAAAGCCGCTTGAGTTCTTCCGAATTCTTTTCGTTCACGGTGGCGACGATAGTACGGATGACGTATTCAAGCATCTTCATTACGTCCGTGTGATCCTTTACGAATCCCATTTCGAATTCGAGCTGCGTGATCTCCGCCAAGTGGCGCGTGGTGGCGCTCTTTTCCGCGCGGAAGGTTTTGGCGACTGTCATCGAGCGCTCGTAGGGCCCGACCATTATCTGTTTGTAGAGCTGACCGGATGTGGCAAGGAATGCTGATTTGCCATAGTAATCCTCAATTTTGAACACCGCGGCGCCGCCTTCGGCGTCGCCACCCACGAGCACGGGCGCTTGGAATTCCGTAAATTCTTTTGCCTTCAGTGAATTGCGAAATGCATCAACTATCGTGGCCTGCACAGTAAAAATATCGCGCGTGCGCTGCGAACGAAGCATGAGCGGAATGTTGTCGAAATAGGTGTCGATGTTGAGTTCCGCGCTGAGCTCAAAAGGCAGCGTCTGCGCGGCGGATAGAATCTCGATGGACTCAATCTGTAATTCGATATCGCCGTTCTGTACGTCTGCGTTGATGTTTTTCTCCGGTCGCTTGTTGACCATGCCGGTGACCTGCACCGCAGATTCGACAGTGATCTCTTTGGCCACGCCAATAGCGCCCGAATTGGGGAGCACGACGCCCTGCACTCCCCCGCTCAAATCCCGAAAATCAAAAAAGACCATCTTGCCCTGATCCCTCCGCACCGAAATCCACGCGTCTACGAGCACCGACTCGCCTACTTTCTTATTTAATTCTGAAATGAGTGTTCGTTCCATATTTTTATAGCGTGACACCTATCGCTTCGCGCACCAGCGCCATTTTGGCTGAAGCTCTGTCGCGGGCGCGTTCGCCGCCTTTTACGAGGATGCCCTTAACCTCTTCGTCGGTGATTGCCTCGTGCCGTTCGCGCATCGGGCCGACGACTTTTTCAATGTCTTCGATAAGCGCGTCTTTCAAATTTTTGTACTTGCCTTTGTGCGCGGCGTAGAGCATTTCAAGCTCCTGCCCGTGACGGAAGAGTTTGTGGATGGCATACACATTTTCGGGTTTGCCGCCGGATGAATCGGTGACAATGGACATCACCGCCTTGGCGATGTCGTCTTTGGTGCCAAAAAGCGGTATGGTATTGCCGTAGCTCTTGCTCATTTTCTTGCCATCAGTGCCAGGTACAACTCCTACGCCCGTGTGGATGCGCTCCTGTGGGAGTTTGAACGTCTGCCCAAAAGCGTTGTTGAATTTGGCAGCAGCCTCGCGCGCGTATTCCACGTGTTGCTTTTGGTCTTGCCCTACCGGCACCACGTCGGTGTCATAGAGCAAAATGTCGGCGGCCATGAGCATGGGATACGCAAAAAGTCCCGCGTTGGTTTCCAAGCCCTTGGCCAGCTTGTCCTTGTACGCGTGGGCGAGTTCCAAAAAGGAAACGGTAACGAGGCATTGAAAAATCCAAGCCAATTCAGTGTGCTCGAGCACATCGGATTGTTTGAAAATGACGACACTCGTCGGGTCGATGCCCGCTGCCAGAAAAGCACGAGTGGTCTCGATGATATTGCCGCGCAGGTCAGCCGGATCTTTGAGCGTGGTAAGCGCATGGAAATCCGCTATCATCAACATGCTGTCGTACTCTTTCGACTGCTCCACGGCCGGCTTCAGTGCTCCAAAATAATTACCTATATGAAGCGCGCCCGAAGGCTGCAGGCCCGTGAACAGTTTCTGCATGCGTTAAATATACCAGAAAAGTTGAAACCCCTTAGACATTCGCGTCTAAGGGGTTCTGGGTAGATCAAGCGCCCTGTTCTGATGTCTTCAGCTCGGGAGTTGGCACTCTGGCGTGCGGTCCCCAGCCGACCTTCTTGTCGGCGAGAGTGAAGCGCACCATGAGCCTGAAGACACGCTTCAGCCCTTCCTTTGCTTCTTCGGCGTACTTAGCGTAGTCAACCTCTGCCGGCGTGCCGGAACAGAATCTTTCCTGCGCCTCGTGATAACGAAGATTTGCGCCGAAGTTATCGAGAGTTTTTTGCACGGACTTCGGAAGCTCCTTCTCGTATAACAGTGCGCCACCGAGGGATAAGCCTAGCACCGAAAGGAATTCACCGAGGTCGTACCCGAACTCTCCCGGCTTACTTGCGAACCGACGGCATTCCAGCCAGTTAACTGCAAGCAAAATGAACCCAGTAGCTATCGCAGAGAAGAGAAAGAGCGATTCTGTGATGAGGATGGGCTGCACGTAGCTGGGGTACAAGCCATACGCGGCGGAGGCAAGGAAGAGACTTATGCCCGCGCCCGACGCAAGCAGTTTTAGGCCGGCTGCTCGAAATTCGATCAGATTCCTCACCCGCTTTATGGGGTCGTAGCCCGCTTCCTTTTCCCATCCATTCAGCAGCGAGCATGGAATGCATCCGTTCTCATATGAGAACAAGATATCTTTCGGACTGTACTTCATTTCACTCTCCGTATCCGGCCATGTTTCCGGCCATATGGCCAATGCAGGAGATTTTCAGCCCGTTCCAATACCTCGCGGCTCGGAACCCTCCTACAAGTGTGCCTCCCAAGGCCAAGAGGTCTGGCAATACCGTACAAGAATTGAGGCCTCGCGTCAACTCGTGAACTCAATGATGAACCTTGAACCCTTGTCCTTGCCCTCGCTCTCGGCCCAGATGCGAGCGCCCATGGCTTCGACGAAGGTCCTCGCGATATAGAGGCCGATGCCAGTGCCGAGGATCTTGGACTTGGCGGCGTCGCCGCGGGAGAATTTTTTGAAGAGCACGGCCATGGTTTCGGTAGAAATACCCGCGCCGGTGTCGGAAATGGTGACTCTTACATGAACGCCATGGCGATGTGCGCCCACGGTTATGGAGCCGGCCCTCGTATATTTCAAAGAATTATCCACCAGATTGCTGATTATCTCGCGAATCTTCGTCTCGTCGGCTTTCACATGCAGATTTTCATCCGGCGTAAGATCTTTCTTCAATTCTATACCCTTTTGCTTGGCGTGCATCGCGTAGCCGTCGGCTATTTCCGATACCACTGTCTTCAGATCCACGTCGCTCATGTGGTAGTTGATCTGACCGAGCTCCGTTTTGGATTTATTGAGGAATTCGCCTATCAGTGCGAGTACCTGGTCCCCGATGACCTGAATTCTTTGCGCGGCGTCGAGCGTTTTGCCATGGGTCTCACCTATCGTGCCGTCGGTGATGAGTGAAGCGTACCCGCGCATGGCGGTGATGGGATTGCGGATCTCGTGTGAGGCAAACGACATGAATTCGGATTTTTCGTCGGATAATTTTTCGATCTGCTCGCGTTGCTCAACTTCCTTGGTAACGCTTTTTACCAAAATGTACCCGACCACGGTGACGGCGAGCAGTAGTATACCGTTGACGATCTGATCAAAGGGCGTTTCGGTGAGGATGAGACGTACGAAGATAAAAAGGAACAGTGTGTAAACGAGCAATTCCGCAAAAATTGCGCGCGGGTTGAAGAAACGAAAGCGGAAAATCGAAAAAGTGATGGTCACCGCTATCACCGAGGTAAAAAGCGGGCCCGACCATATGTAATGGAAATTCTGCAAAAAGGGCGATGGTAAAAGGAGATTGAAATACATACCCAAAGCTCCCGCCGTGGACACGCTTCCCGCTATGGCCAAGAGCTGCCAACGTACCGCCCCCGCGGCTGTGAATGATTTGCACCAGATACGGATGAGACCACCAACAAATAGATAAATAAAAAGGACCGCAAAATAGAGGTACTCGGGCCATGAAAGTATCGTTTCTTTGCCCCACGAATGATGCACGATGCTCTTGGTGAGGAACTGCGGAATAAGGAGGAGAAGAGCAGCGAAAATGACCGTGGGTATATAGACGAGCAATTTTTCTCTTGTCGTTATTTCCTTGGAATCGGGAAAAAGAAGCGAGAAAAAATAAAAAGAAACGCCGATGAAAAGCGCTGCGATATACGAGGCTTTCATAAAGTAGATCGCGACCGCGTCATTGTCGACGAGCGAGTATACTATGAGCACGATCGCCCAAAATGCGAGGAAGACAGAGAAAAGTGCAAAATAGAAGTTGATCTTGCTTTCGCGAGCACGGCTGCTGACAAAAATGGACAATCCTGTGGTGCTGAGAGCGGTTACGCTAAGGAGGATATTGGGTAGATCCAACATGAAGGTTCAAAAATAAAACTCCGTACGAATGCTTACATAGTAGCATCCGTACGGAGTCGAATTGTCACAGTTTGAACGTCATGGCACCGTACTGGGTGCCCGCGCCGACGACGCACATCGTTACTTGCGAGCCTTGGCGGAGCCGCCCTTCCCTGATCTCCCGATCGAGGATGAAAAGGGTGGCAGCGGCGGCCATGTTGCCCATAGTGTCGACGATGATCGGCACGCGCTCAAGCGGCAGACCCATTCTCCCCACGGTCTCGCGCAGTACATGCGCATTGACCTGATGGAAGATGAACGAATCGGAGCGGACGATGCTCGGCTCTTTGGCCTTCAGCGCGTTGAACGCCTTATTGACATAAACCGCATACGAATCGCGGACCTCTTTGGCGTCGATGAAGTATGCGCGCTTCTTTTGATCGGGGTGCGCTTTCATCCGCATGAGCGGCAACGTCGGGTCGACCAGTGTCACCATCTCGATGATGCGCTGTTCCCCACTTCCGCTTCGCTCGAGCAATACCGCTCCCGCGCCATCTGCGAAGATGAGCGACGAGAGCCAAGCCTGCGTGTCAAGATAGAGATCTCTGTCGAGATACTGCGAAGGACAGTTGCTGGCGACCACGAGCACGCGCTTCTTGCGCCCGCTCAAGATCGCTTCCCATGCATGCTCCATCGCATGGAGCGCTCCGCCGCAGCCCACGTCGGGCAGATTAACTATCGCATGCTCAGGCAATCCAAGCCTCAAGTGAAGGTCGAGTGCCCCTCGCATGAAATGGAGCCGGTCTTCGTCGGTCACTGTGCACGATGCGTACAGCAGCAGATCGACGTCTTTTGGCTCACAATTCGCGGCGCTGAGCGCTTGTTGCGCTGCATGCAACGCCATATCCACTTCGTCGAAAGTCGCCTCTGCCCGTCCACGTACATTGCTCACGGGGACGGCATAGCAGCGGCTTTGGATACCGAGCAACTCTCCTATCCGCTCCGGTTTCCATGGCTTTGGTCGGCCGACCACGTCCCACATATAGGCGTTGTCGTAGCAGTATGCGGGATGGTAGCGTCCGGTCCCCGCGATGCGCACGTTCATCTCGATCTCCTGTGTTGAATTCCTGTGTTCCGGATATCAGAGTACCATAACAACACAAAAAACACCAGTGTCAATTGTTGCTTAACTGCGGACGTAGGCAAAGACACCGAGCGCGCCGAGGGTCCAGTAGAGGCGATAGGATTCGGTGAAGAGGAATTGCAGTGGCGCGCTCATGTGATAGAGCGATTCGAGCGCCGGCGTATGTATCCACGTGATGATGAGGAGCGTTACGGTGGCGCAGGCGGTAAGGATGGCGAGCAGCGGACCGCCCGTGTCTGCGTTGTACGCGGAAACGATGCGGCTAAAAAGTACGACGAGCAGAGCAAAAAGGAAGAGGAAAGTCACCGGTTGCCACGCACCCATGAGCTTGATCGCAGCGCCGAGGAAATATGTGTCGCCCATGAGGCCGTAGAGAAACGTGGACGTGAGAAATGCGAGCGCCACGGCGATAGAGCGGCTCGGCCCCGCGCGAATACTATCCACCATCGAGACAAATCCAAGGCCGATAAGCACGAGCCACTCGAGCGGCCATGCCATTACGACCTTCAACAGTGATGGGTCGATTCCCATCATTGCATTATAACCATGACTTAGAGCCCCTCTCCGCGCAATTTTTCAATAAGTTCCTTTTGCGATTTCGAAAGCTTTTTGGGGAATTCTATCTCCACGCGTACGAGAAGGTCGCCGCGGCCGCGGCCGTGTGGTACGCCTTTGCCGCGCACTTTTATTATTTCACCGTGCGGGACGCCGGCTGGTACGGCTATCTTTTCATCGCCATCGAGAGTGGGGATGCGATATTCGCCGCCAAGCAATGCGTCGGTGAGTTTGATAGGAAGGACGGTTACGAGATTATGACCATCGCGAACGTAATTTTTCTCTTCTTTCACGTGGAGCTTCACATACATATCGCCAGATGCGCCTCCTGCAGCTGCTTCGCCGCGTCCGGGCATGCGTATCATCTCGCCGTTGTCCACTCCGGCCGGCACCGTGATCTGTATCTCCTCCTCGCGCTTTCGCACGCCTGCGCCATTGCACGCTTCGCACGGTGACTCTGGTACCTGTCCTTTGCCATTGCAGCGCGGGCACATGCGCGATGAAGTGAAATTGCCGAAGAAGGTATTGCGCGTCTCGCGTATCTCGCCTTTGCCGTTGCAGGATGTGCACGAAGACATTTTGGTGCCGGGCTTTGCGCCGCTGCCACTGCAGGTGTCGCACGTGCCTACCTTGGCGATGAGCACGCGGCGATTGGTGCCGAATACCGCCTCGCGGAACGTAAGCTCGATATCAATGGACACATCGCGTCCGCGACGATTGCGCCCGCCCGCTCCCCCACCAAAAAATTCGCCGAAAATATCTCCCAGATCGAATTCCTGAAAGTTGCCTCCTTGGAAATTGCCATTCTGGAAATCCTGAAAATTGGAAAAGTCGAATCCGCCGAATCCCGGCTGTCCGCTGCCCGCGAATGTGCGGCCATATGTGTCGTACTCCGCACGACGCTTCTTGTCGGAGAGTACAGCATAAGCCTCACTCACCTCTTTGAACCTCGCTTCATCGCCGCCTTTCTTGTCGGGGTGATAGCGTTGAGCCAGCTTTCGAAAAGCCGTCTTTATCTCGTCCTCACTCGCCGTTTTTTGCACGCCGAGAATATCGTAGTAATTCTTCATGACCTAGTCATTATAGTCATCTGCAACAAAAAGCAAAGCGGTTTAGGCTTTATACCCAATTGTTTTTCCGCGCTCACGCCTTTGGCGGTTCTTCCGGTGGTTTTTGGTCTGACGGCGGAGGGGTTTGTTTGCTCATGGCTTCGCCTATGGCGCTCATGGCGGTGGAGAGGGCTTCAGAGGCGGATTTGATGGCGGCACCGTCAGTGCCATTGCGCGCTGCTTTGAGGGCGTCGATCTTTTCCTGAACGTTCTTCTTCACATCTTCGCCGACTTTGTCGCCGTAATCCTTTATCGATTTCTCAGCCTGATACACAAGCTGGTCGGCGAGGTTTTGCGCTTCGATGAGCTCTTTTTTCTTGGCGTCGGATGCGGCGTTGGCTTCGGCATCCGTTTTCATCTTCTGTATCTCGGCTTCGGAGAGGCCCGACGAGCCTTCGATGCGGATGGACTGCTCCTTGTTGGTCGTCTTTTCTTTGGCTTTAACCGTGAGAATGCCGTTGGCGTCGATGTCAAAACTTACTTCCACCTGCGGCATGCCGCGCTGCGCAGGCGGAATGCCGTCGAGATTGAAACGGCCGAGTGATTTGTTGTCGCCTGCCATCGGGCGTTCGCCTTGGACGACGTGTATCTCTACCGAAGGCTGATTGTCGGAGGCGGTCGAGAAGACCTGCGAGCGGCTGGTGGGGATGGTCGTGTTGCGTTCGATGACCTTCGTCGCGACTCCACCGAGGGTCTCGATGCCGAGCGAGAGCGGAATGACGTCGAGAAGAAGCACGTCTTTTACATCGCCCTGCAAGATGCCGCCTTGGATAGCTGCACCGATGGCGACCACCTCGTCTGGATTGACCGACATGTTGGGCTTCTTATTGAAGTACGCTTCGACAGCCTTCTGAAGCGCGGGCATGCGCGTCTGACCGCCGACGAGAATGACTTCCTGAATATCGGCGATCTTAAAAGGTGAAGCTTCCATCGCGCGCTTGGTGATGGTCATGGCGCGATCGATGAATTCTCGCGTGAGTTCTTCCAGCTTCGCGCGGGTGAGCTTGAGGAGTAGGTGGCGCGGGCCCGAGCTGTCGGATGTGATGAATGGAATGTTGACCTCGCTTTCGAGGGCTGTAGAGAGCTCTATTTTGGCCTTTTCGGCGGCTTCGTCGAGGCGTTGGCGCGCGAGCGGGTCTTTGCGCACGTCGATACCGGATTCTTTTTGGAATTCGGTCCCTATCCAGTCCATTATCTTTTGGTCGATATCTTTGCCGCCGAGGTGCGCATCGCCATCGGTGGAGCGTACTTCTATCACGTCGTCGCCCACTTCTAGAACGGAGATATCAAAGGTACCGCCGCCAAAGTCGAAGACGACGATCTTTTCATTCTTCTTTTTGTTGAAACCATACGCGAGCGCCGCCGCGGTCGGCTCGTTGATGATGCGCTTCACGTTGAGGCCGGCTATCTTGCCGGCATCTTTGGTGGCTTGCCGCTGCGAGTCGTTGAAATATGCGGGCACCGTGATGACGGCCTCGGTGATAGTCTCGCCCAGTCGTGCTTCGGCGTCCTGTTTCAATTTCTGCAATATCATCGCCGAAATTTCCTCCGGACGATACCACTTGTCGCCCATTTTTACTTCAATGCCGCCCGTTGCCGTCTTTTGCGTCTCAAAAGGTACGGACGCGCGGTCTTTCGCGACATTTGGCTCGTCAAAAGAGTGGCCGATGAAGCGCTTTATCTGATAGATAGTGTTTTTGGGATTCGTCACACCCTGACGCTTGGCCAGAAGGCCCACCAAGCGCTCCCCCGTTTTGGAAATAGCCACTACAGACGGCGTCGTGCGCGCACCCTCGGCGTTCTCTATGATCTCCGGCTCGCTCACTTTCACGATAGCTATCGCCGAATTCGTCGTTCCCAAGTCTATGCCCAAGATTTTTGCCATATTTACGTATCCTATCTTAATAATTGTGATTTTAAGGCTTTATTATAGTGCGCTGCCAGAGTTGTGCAAGCTAAGCTTGCACAACGAGAATATAAGCGCGTCATATGTCAATACTTAAGCGTTCCCAGTCATATGGCAGGCGCCTACCTTGCATTACATCCCGCGAGTAGTCTCTGAAAGCCTTGCCGTTCAGTAGAACCTCGTTATAAGCGTCCAAGTCGATCAGCGTCGACCGATTATTGGAGCCTGTCATTCCTGCAAAGTGATAGTTTTCCAGCCACTCGAGAGCATTGTCGAACTGTCTCATCGCCGCTCTGATACCCCCAGGATATTTTTCGAGAGGATTTTTTACGTGTATATAGGCTTGCAAGTACTGCAGTTGCGTGTCTGTTGCCACAACTCGCGCTTGGTAAGTGCCCTCAAATAGCGTGCCTTGTTCACCATACTTCTCGTTGAAGCATTTGGACATGCTGGTGCCGACGCGATGCATAAATTTTGCTATCCCACCTTCCACACTTTCTCTTAGAAGGAAATGGAAATGATTGTCCAAAAGGCAATAAGCGAGAATTGAAACATAAGGCTTCGGTGCAGGCCAATGATCGGGACGCGCAAAACCGCGTCGTATGTAGTCCGGGCCGACATCTCTTTCCCAGTTTCTCGGGACATTATCGTCGTTCAAGTATCGGGCAAGCTTCAGAAAACGCCAACGGTCATCGTCATCCCGAACGATGTTCATTCGTTTCGTGCCTCGATTAAAGACGTGAACATACGAGCCCACCGAATAAACCTCTCTGCGCATTGACAAATAATACAAATATATTTTCGTTGTGCAAGCTTAGCTTTCACAGCTTTATATCTTTAATACAACTTGCGCGGGACGCAAGACCCTGTCTCCACTTTTATACCCAAATCGGATGACTCGCACAAGAGAATGCACCTCGCCTGGCATTTCGGACTCTTCCTGCACGATCTCATGGAGGGCGGGATCGAACATGTCGCCGACTTTGCCATAGCGCTTTATGCCGTGCGCTTCGAGCGCCCCGACGAGCTGATTGCGCACCTGTTCCATGCCGCCGCGCCAGCCGGGCTCGACATTTTGCCACTGCTCACTGTTGGCGGCCATATCGAAACTATCAAGTACGGGAATGATGTCGTGCACGAGTGCCTCGCGCAGCATTTCGGCCGAGCGCGCCGCGCTACTCACGGCATCTTTTTTCATATTGATGGCGTCTGCTTTGCAGCGTTGCCAACCGTCGAGATATTCCTGCCGCTCTTTCTTTACTTTGGCCAACTCATCTTTGAGCTTCTTGACTTTCGCATTGACAGCATCCAAATCGCCCAAGTCCTCCTCGCCCGCCTGACCGTCGGGCAGGGGTTCAAAGCTAACATCGCTCTCGAGCTCCTGGCCGTCAGGAGCCTTGTCATCTTGCTCCTCGTTCATGAATCGGCAGTATAACAAATATCAGTTGTTTTTCCAAAAAAAAGAAACCGCCCATGTATCTCCATAAAAAAATGTCCCCACTTGGTTGGAGGGGACGTTGTAGCGGTGTCACTGGGCTGAAGCCCTGCTGCTCTCGAAAGCGAGTAGCTTCTCCGCCTCAGGGCGATTCTCGTCGTCCGTAAGACTTCCGATGTTCTGCACCGTGACTTCGAAGCAGTGATCGTCTCGGCATGAAGGACAGCAAGAGAAGGTATCGTCGTGGTAAAAATCAGTATTCAGGCCCACGTACCCACAACCGCCAAATTTCGTCGAACAGATCAGGACTGACATGCAACCCTCCTTACGGGGTGAGAGAGACCGAAAATACTGTACCCCCATGTATCTTATCTGTCAATCCTAGCGTTTCGACCACTGTGGCGCTCTTCGAGCGGCTTTGAGGCCGAACTTCTTGCGTTCTTTGGCGCGCGGATCGCGCTTGAGGAAACCGCGTATCTTGAGGTCTTTGCGCTGCTCGGGAACGATAACGGTGATGGCGCGGGAAATGCCGAGGCGTACTGCTTCTGCCTGCGCCTTCTGTCCCCCGCCCTTGACCATCGCTGTGACGGCATAGGTGACACCGAGCGTTTCGAGTGGCTGGTAAGCCGTTTTCATCATGATCTGCAGCGGAAAATAATCCTTGGCGTCTTTGCCGTTGACCATCATGCTCGAGCTCTTGGCCGGCGTGATGCGCACGCGAGCGGTCGCCGTTTTGCGGCGTCCTACTGCCTCTGTGTATTGAGTATCTTTTGCCATAAAAATAAATTATTCTGTGATTATAAGGTTTTTCATGCGGGCGGTGTGCATGGTGTTGCGCGGAAGCATGCGTACCACTGCACGACGGATCGCGGCACCGTAACCTTCTTTCGTGATGAGCTGACCGAGCGAGATCTTTTTGAGGCCGCCGTGGAAGCCTGTGTAGTGCGTGAGGATGGTCTGCGTGCGCTTGCGTTCACGAGTATAGATCTTGGACGCATTGTTGATCGTTACCTGTACATCGGAGCGGATGTGCGGGGTGTAATCCGCGGAGGTCTTGCCCATGAGCGCCTTCGCTGCCTCGGCGGCGACGCGTCCGAGCGTCTTGCCTGCAGCATCGATCTTATATTTTTTTGCTTCTGTGGCCATATATTACTTGACGAATTCCACGCGAGCGGATTGCGCCTCGCGTTTACCGATCTTACCCAAACGAACCACGCGTGTATAGCCTCCGGCGCGCTTTGCATATCTCGGAGCTATAGTCTCGTGAAGTTTCTTTGCGGTCGCGCGGTCGCCGCCAAGACGCGTTACGACGCTCTTGTGCGAAGCGAGAGTGTTGGATTTAGAGATCGAGACCAAGCGCTCGATAAAGGGGCGAAGTGCCTTGGCGCGAGCCTCGGTGGTGGTGATACCCTCGTGGATGACGAGCGAGCGCGCCAAAGAGCGAAGCAAGGCGACGCGCTGTCGCTTGTTCCTCTTCAATTTGCTGCCTCGCTGATGATGACGCATACCTGAATTATTGGGTGCGGAGCGTGAGCCCGAGATTTGAAAGTGAGCGCTTAATATCCTGTAAGCCTTTCTGACCGAGTCCTTCTATGGCGAGTAGGTCGTCTTCGCGCTTGCGCACGAGGCCGCCGACGGTGCGGATAGATGCGTTGTCGAGCGCCATTTCCACGCGCTGCGGAAGATTCAATTCTGTGATGCGGGTCTTCAGGATCTCCGCGTCGAGCGGCTGCTTGTCCTCGCGCGGCTTGCCCATGAGGTCGTTGAGAGGCATAGAGACTTCCTGCATGTCCTCTTCCTTGAAGCCGACGACCGCCTTCAGCTGATGGATCATGGTCTCGATCGAGCGTTCGAGCGCTTCGCGCGGCGAGATGGTGCCGTCGGTCTCGATGACCATGCGCAAACGATTGAAATCGGTGCGATCCCCCACGCGCATATTTTCCACCTCATAATTCGCGCGACGAATAGGAGAAAAGATGGCATCGAGCGCGATAGTACCGATATCGACACGCTCTTTTTGGTGCTGTTCCTTCGGGATGTACCCCAAACCGCGCTCCGCGCGAAGCTCCAATTCAAAAGTGACTTTGCCGGTGACGCTCGCGATGTGCTGCTCGGGATTGAGTATCTCCACCTGACCCGGCAATTTGAGATTTTCCGCTGTCACTTCGGCAGGACCTTTCACGCTGAGCGTGATGGTCTGCGGCTCGTCAGTGAGCAGCTTGAAGCGGATCTTGCGGAGACTGAGCAAGATGGTGACCACGTCTTCTTTCACGCCTTCGATGGTGGAAAATTCGTGGGAAACGCCCGGGATCTTCACATGCGTAACGGCCGCGCCCGGAAGCGAGGAGAGAATGATTCGGCGAAGCGAGTTGCCGAGCGTCCATCCGTAGCCCGGATAGAGTCCGTCGATCTCGTACACGCCACCGCGCTCCGATTCGGAAACGACACGGGGCTTCGAGGGCAAAGAAATGTGATAATCCGACATATTTTAACTATGATTAAATAATAATGAAGACTAAAAAGAGGGCGTAAAAACGCGCCACATTATACCCTATCTGCTATAAAACTCAAATACTGTCGAGTAATCAAGGCCGACTTCCACCGGATTGTACATCGGCTCCCCTACGACCTCCGCCTTGAGCAGGTCCAGGTCCACAGTGAGCCACGCAGGAGGAACCCTTGCACTGCCTTTCTCTTCCGCGAGACCGGCATAAAGGATGCTCTTGCGATTACCCTCGCGGATGGAGATCTTGTCGCCCTTCTTGAGGCGGTACGAGGGGGTCGTGATGCGCTTGTCGTTGATGAGGATGTGGCCGTGCGAGACAGCTTGACGGGCGGCGCGACGTGTGGAGGCAAAGCCGGCGCGGTACGTGGCATTGTCGGCGCGCATCTCAAGCGCGCGATGAAGTGCAAGAGTAGGATCCTTTTCCTCGAAAGCCGCCGCTGCGTAATTGGAGAGCTGCCCTTCGGAAAGGCCGTAGGTAAAACGCACACGCTGCTTTTCGAGCATTTGCTTGCCGTAATCAGAGCCACCGCCGCGACCGCCGCGCTGCTTTTTCGGTGAGCGGGCTTCTGAGAGCGCGAACTTTTGCGACTGCGTCTGTTCGAACACGCCCGCCCCGAGACGCTTCGCTATTCTGTATTTTGATTTGATTATCAACATGAAAGATTTAAATAATTAGAGTTTAAACACGGCGGGGCTTCGGCGGGCGCGGGCCGTTGTGCGGGATCGGCGTGTCATCCGCTATCTTGGTGACCTCGATGCCCTTGCTGGCAAAACCGCGCAGCGCGCTCTCGCGACCGGCACCAACTCCGCGAATAACGACATCCACATCCTTCACGCCAATGATGGTCGCTTTGTCGCCCACGAGCTCACCCACTTTGGCCGCTGCGAAAGGTGTGCCCTTCTTGGCACCGGAGAATCCGAGCGCACCGGAAGATGACCACGAAAGCGCGTTGCCGCCCTTGTCGGTGAGCAGCACCTTCGTATTATTGTACGTCGCATGAATATGGAGCGTGCCCGTCGCCACGTTCTTCTTGGCCACGCGAGCGAGCGAGCGCGATTTGAGACCCTGATCCACTGAGCCCCCCGACTTTCTGATGATGCGTTTCTTTCCCATATTTTATGTTTTCTCAAGCTTACGGCGGCCTGATGTCATCGTCTTACGGATATTGCCGCGGACGGTGCGGTTGTTGGTCTTGGTGCGCTGACCGCGCGCCGGCAGGTGCTTGGCATGGCGGGAGCCGCGGTAGGACTTGATGTCTTTGAGACGTCGGATGTTGGCGCTGATCTGGCGGCGAAGCTCACCTTCGAGCTGGAATTTTTCTATCGCTTCGCGCAGCGAATTTTCCTGCGTCGGTGTAAGGTCCTTCGGGGTCTTGCCCCAGTCGATACCGAGAGTCTCGAGTGTCATCTTGGCGCGCGGGCGGCCAACACCATAAATAGACGTCAGCCCGATCTCGAGCCGCTTTTCATCTGGGATTGTGACGCCTGCGATACGCATGTGATGGATTTAAAATTGAAAAAATGAAAGATTAACCTTGTCGCTGCTTGTGACGCGGATTGGTACAGATGACCCAAAGCCGACCGCGACGCTTCACGGTGCGACAATGCATGCAGATTTTTTTAACTGAAGCTTTGACCTTCATGGTATGAAGTTTGTTATATGCGCCGGATGATCCGCGCGCGACCGCCGTATGGATCGAGTTGTACCTGCACACGATCACCAACGAGCACTTTGATCCTATGCAGACGCATTTTTCCTGCGAGGTACGCGAGTACCAGTGTGTCGCCGGAATGCTTCACACGAAATAAGGTATTGGGAAGCGCCTCTTCTACGACGCCTTCTACTACCTCGGGTTCAGCCATATCTGCGTAGCGAAGATTAGCAACAATCGAATGGTGAGTCAAGAGCCGAGGTGGGCTAGGGTGTGGGCTGTTTGGGAGGCAGTACGGTGACCTTGATCTTGGTGGGGTCGGACGGGAATGAACTCTTCCAGAACGGCTGTATGCGTGCGTGCGCTTCTTGGATGCCGGGAAAGCCGTTGACTATGCCCTGAAAGGCGGATTCATCTTTGCCGCTCAAAGCCTGAGAGAGGGCGGTGCTATCGACATCCCACACGAGCGTCGCCTGCCCTGCGAGCGTGATATCGATGGGCTGGGTGCCGAGATTGAGCGTAGTGACCTGATCGGTTTTGGCGGCATATCCCTGCCCCGGTTCGATCCGGACGGATGCTCCTTCAGAATCTGCAGAGACGAGTCGGCCGACAGCCTGTGCAAATGCGACGCGCGCGAACACCGGCATTTCTACGTGAGCTTTTTCGTGTATGCGCAATCCCCCACCGGCTTCCGGCGTGGATGGCGATTCTTGGTACGTGATACGAACGAGATCGGGGAAAATCGTGACGTCAGGACGACTGCCGATGGCATCGCGGATCTTTTGCTCGATGCGCGCGCGGATGGTCGTGAGAGCGCCTTGCATCGAGCCGCTTTCCACTGCCGGTCTATCTCCTGAAAATCCTCCCGTCATCGCGGCGCTTGAACGTGCATAAATATTCGTATACATCGCCGGATTGGATTTGAGTCCCGGCAAAGTGAGTCGTGAAGTAGGGCCGATGTTGTATTGATCGCCTGCAGCGTCCGCAACTACCGTAACGGTGACTTCACCGGGCTTTCCTCCCGAGCGCGCAGGCACCTCCACATCGGCGGGCACTCGATATATGAGACCGCCCGGTGCTTCGAATCGCGTATTTTTGATGAGCTTGCTCGGCGTGTCGGAATAATCATTGACTATCGTGACGGAGCCCGAGGCCTTGGTCTCCGCGTGCTCGGTGCCGTTGGATGGAACGACCTCCGAATCATCCATGTCGGATGTCTCCACGGTGTACGGAAGCTGGCCCGCTGTGGCGGAAGCGGCAGGATACGCAGTGAGATGCGCGCCTTGGTCGAAAACTATAGGATGCGAGCGCGGCGTAACGTCGACGGTCGTGCTGCGGAATGCAAAGAGGCCGAGCGTGCCGATGACCACGACCGCGATGCCTGCTGCAATGAGCGGCCACTTGGAACTCCCGCGCGGAGCATTCGGCATATCCGCTCTCTCGGTCGGTTCACGCATATCACCCATGCGCGGTCGTTGGCGCACAGGAGCGATGTTGCGAATAGAACGTTGTGGAAGCGAATCGAGGTCGTCGTCGGCAAAATCAGCGAGCGGAGGTGGCGGGTCCGGCTCTTTCTCGGCTTTAATCGGAACGCGTCGCTCTGCTGCGCGGCTCGGCCGCTTTTCATTGTTCGGTGGAACGATGTCCTGAAAGTAGTCTTTGGCCATGTTTTTTCAATAGTACCACGTTTCAAAAAAGTGCTATCAAGAAGCAGCTATCTCCGTGTTGACAAACGCACACGCAACGGAAATTCCTGTATCCGCTGCGACGCCAGGGATAGGCATCGCCGTGGCATAGATGTCTTCCGGTTTGATGACGCGCACATTAAATGGACGCATCGAGACGGTGAATTGCGCGAAATCGAGGCGCGAGAAGAGGTGTTGTAACCATACCGTGATGTCGGGATGCGCGTTGATGATGAGATTGTCCGGCAAACGCTGCTTGCTCACGAAACTACCCACTGCCTCGCCAAAAGTCTTCACCAAGACGGGCTCGACTTTTGTAAGCGCGGCATTGAGTTTCTCGCACTCCTCCCCGCTGCATGAGCCCGCGACCACCATGCGAATGAGGTGGAGCGTCTCGTCCGGCAAACCCTCCTCGCCTGAAATGCGCCGCAGTATCGTGCGCACGCCCTCGTCGATCACGGCGTGCTGCGTAATAATGCCTTCGCGTACCGACATGATGCTCGTCGCTTCGCTTACCATATCCAATATCACGTAGTCCGAAGGATGTTCGATGAGATTTTGCACTATCGAAAGATAGACACGCGCGCCGGAGTGCACCGTCTGCTTCTTGTGTGGCAGTATCGCCTCGATGGCGTCGGTGACGGCCTTGTGCATGACCGGATCGAAATCGCTTTCGAATGTAACGACCTTGAGACGGTGCGCGCGTCGGCCTATGGGATGCGCGGTCTGGTATTCATTGAGCTCCACGCGGATGACGCTCGTTTCCAAAATATTGGCTTTGTCGAGCTCTTTGTCGGAGGCCATCGCTTCGGCTGCGATGTCGTTGATCAATTTTTTGGTGATCGTCTCCTCTTTTTGAAAAATTTTGGAGGCATAGCCGGAGCTCGCGCGAGTCCACGGCGCACGCACGACCACGTACACTGCCTGTGGCGGCCCGTGCCTGCCGATGTCGCCTGCTGCATAGGATTTGAGCACGTGCGTGAGCGAGTCGGTGATCATGGTAGTGAGACCCTTTATAGTCTGGTCTCTCGTGCGCTCTTCGAGCGGCAAAATGGCACGCTCCGCAGCGACTATCGAAGCCGCGCCTTTGCCATTGCGCAGCATCACCGCAGCACCGGCACTCCCGCTGCCGATATCGACTACGGCTACCACGTCTTGTGAATGACTGCCTAACCCGAACATTGTCTGTTAAGTATAGCAGTACAATGAACGCAACATTTAAATAATCAACGCCCGCGGATATTCTCCCGCGGGCGTTATGAAACACTAGGCTGGCTTTTTCTGCAGAACAAAAACTGATGCAAGAAGGCCGATGATAAAGGGGATGACGAAAGGGTAGCCCTTGTCGGGACCACCACCGGCCACCATGCATAGCACGCCGAGAAGAATAACTCCAAACCAAATCGCGACTAGCGAGATCACTTGCTTTTCAGCGCTCATACCGAACCTCCATGGTTTCAGGCTGCGGCAAAACTACAATAATTACAATTTTATGTCAACACCGCCTTAATCCTCCGAATTCCCGCCGCCACCGCCTCCTCTTTCTTTATTTTAAAAGTTCCGAGCTCTCCGGTGTTGGCCACGTGCGGGCCGCCGCAGAATTCCATGGAGAACGCTTGGTCGAACTGCGGATATTCCTGTGTCGCCTCCTTGGGCCCTACGGAATACACGGAAACGATATCGGGATATTTTGCGCCGAATTCCTGCTCTGCGCCAAGCTTTTCGGCATCGGCTTTGGGAATGTTGGACTGAATGACGGGTAATTCCTCCCTTATTTTCTGATTGACGATATTTTCCACCTGCTCTATCTGCTCCGGCGTCATCTTCGTGCCCCAGCTGAAGTCGATGCGCAAGCGTTCCGATGTGATATTGGAGCCGCGCTGTTTTACATTTGGCCCCAGCACCATTTGCAGCGCCTTCAATAATATATGGTGCGCGGTGTGTAATCGTGTCGTCGCCTCGGAATGATCCGCCAGCCCGCCCTTAAATTTTTGTTCCGCACCGGCGCGTGAGAGCTCTTGATGACGCTTCATTTCGTCCTTGAAACCCTGCACGTCGACATCGATGCCGCGTTCATTGGCCAATTCGAGTGTCATCTCGAACGGAAAACCGTATGTAGTGAAAAGCGTGAACGCTTCGCTCGGTTCGATGTGCCCTGTCGCAGCGATCTTCTCAAACTCTTTCATTCCTTGTTCGAGCGCACGACCAAATTGCTTCTCTTCCTTCCATATTTCTTTCGTTATCATTTCATACACGACTTCGCCCGCGAGCTCGGTGTAGGCCTGCTTATACTTCTCGATGACGATGACCGCACAGCGCGAGAGCATGCTCTCTTCCTTTTGGTCGTGCTCCGCGCCAATTTTTTGCGCGTGTTGGGAGGCTCGGCGGATCAAACGTCGCAAAATATAGCCGCGCTCCGTGTTGGAAGGGCGTACGCCATCGCCGAGCATAAATGTGGCCGCGCGCATGTGGTCGGCCACTATTCGAAATGATTTTTGGTAGCGGCTGTCTTCGTATTTCTTACCGGAAAACTTTTCGAGCAGCGAAATGATGTCAGAGAAGACGTCGGTCTTGAACACGTCGGCGTCATTTTGCGCGGCTGCGGCTATGCGCTCCAATCCTCCTCCAAAGTCTACGTTTTGTTTGGGCAATGGAGCAAATGTTCCATCTTCCTGCTTGATGAATTGCATGAAAACCGAATTCCCGATCTCAAGAAATCGACCACAATCACAATTGGGATGGCAATTATCGCCAAATTTGGGATCGTGCGGAGTGCCAAAATCATAAAATACCTCCGAATCCGGTCCGCCTATCTCCCCTGTGGGCATGTTGGCTGGTACTCCCGCACGGCTCCACCAATTTTTGGAGACGTCGTAGTAGAAAATCCGTCCGGCGCGCATGCCAAGACGGTATCCATCCGCTTCGGAGCCAATTTCAACAATTTTGGAATCTATCCCCCTATCACCAAATAAATTTTTCCAAATTTCGGCTGATTCGGTGTCGCGCGGGACATTATTCTGCTTGTCGCCGATAAAAACGCTTACGTAGAGCTTACTCGGGTCGATACCGAGCTCGCCCGTGAGAAATTCAAAGAACCACGGCAATTGCTCTGCTTTGAAGTAGTCTCCGAGCGACCAATTGCCGAGCATCTCGAAAAAGGTCGTGTGCCTATTGTCGCCGACCTCATCGATGTCTTCCGCGCGAAAGCTTTTCTGACTATCCACGAGCCGAGTGCCCGAAGGATGCGGCGCGCCAAGCAAAAAAGGCACAAGCGGCTGCATCCCCGAGCCGGTAAACAAAGTCGTGGGATCATTCTGCGGCACAAGTGAAGCGCTCGGTATCACCGTATGCCCCCGCGTCTTGAAAAATTCGAGGTACTTGGTCCGGATATCGTTAACGTTCATGAGCACAGTTTATCATTTACGCAAAAGAAATGCCGCCCCGTATGCTCGGGGCGGCCCACGTATGTTATTTACACCTTGGAGGCGCGGAAGAGGATCGTAACGGCGGGGACCATCATAGCTGTTTCAAGAATGACGACGGCTGCCATGAGCATGGGCATGGCCGTGGCCAAAGCAGCCCCGAGGGTGATAAGCCCAAGAACTCCACTGATCGCACAGAAGCGTGTGAGACCTGAAAATTGTTTCAGTACGAGCGTGGCAACTGAAAACAGTGCGCCGGCTATGATAAACACCGACGCTAGAGCGCCGACGGTAATAGTATTTGAATTGAGAAAGATCGAACGAAAAATGAAGCTAGAGCCGAATGCCATGGCAGCAAGCATAAAAAAGATCACGGCGACGCGAAGTGCCGGTTTTTGATACTTCTGGCCCATTAGATAAAAACCATAAAGGGCAATGTTGAAGAATATCCACAGGAATGCGTTGGCGGCTATCCAAATTATATACATCGTTTGCGCCAACGATGGTCCCGAATGCAGGCCGCTCAAGGCCGCCATCTTTATAATGAGCATCGCAATGGCAATAACAAAAAAAGTAACACCAGCTTTTGCAGCCGTACCGATACCGGCGTTTAGGTCAGCAATGGATGCGGGCATAGCTAAAAGTCTATCACCAAAAGAAAGGCCGCCCCGGATACGGGGCGGCGCGGGTAATCAATAACGTATGGTCTGTCCGCCAGTACGTACCCAATCGGCGGCGCTGCCACAACCATTGGGCACTTTATAGAAGTACATCCACTCGTCCAAAATGAACATTGCGTAAAAGACGTGATTGGCTTTCCATCCGATACGCTTCAGCGCGTGTCCGACGGTTTCGTCAAGAGTGATGGGACACCACCATCTTCTACCTATGCGGGTTATGACCTGGCCGCTCGCACCGAGCAGGTAGCCCCTGTACCTGATTGGACGACCGTACATGGACGACCGCACCACGACCGATCGGCCAAGTAGTTCTTTTGTCCAGGGCTTAACCTTTACTTCGTGAACCCTCGAGCGCGGATAAATATCTCCGAGCCACGTTTTCTCAGCATAGAGCTTGTCGACATTCGACGTCTTCTCGGTCTTCTTTGACCGTGCCATTTCAATTGCTCCTTGTGGCGTCACGCCACATTTTCGGCCCGGCGTCGCGCCGGTCCTAGGAACGCACCCATAGCGTCGCGCCACAGATGCTCCGCTTGTATTGCTACTTGATGGAACCGCTCATGTCAATCAAGATTGTGTACCATTTATACCCGACCGAGTATTGTTGGTACACAGGAAAAGCCCGAGGGTGGTCGGGCTTTAGTTGATATAGCGGACGTCGCTGGCGAATTCGTCTTTGCGGAAAAATTCGATGCTTCTTATGATGACGACGAAATCCACGGAGCGGTAGAGCTCCGGTTTTACGCCGACGGCAAAGCTCTCAATGGCAATGTGCTTGCCATGCAGCGAATTGCCTTCGTCGCGCACGCACACGACCCATTTTCCCGAACTGCGGTTTTTTGCGAGAAATCCTTTTACGCGTCTCTCTGACACGAGCGCCTCCGTTGCTTTGGCAATTCTACCTCAAACCGGAGACTTGTTTGATGAGAAATGCGAAATCGAAAGCGCGATCTTTTATCCATTCGTAGCGACCGCTTTTGCCTGAGTGACCGGCCACTATCTCCGTTTTGAGTATGAGGAGATTGTCATCGGTTTTCTTTGCGCGTAATCGTGATACCCATTTGGCTGCTTCCCAGTACGGCGTGCGAATGTCGTTCATACTGGCGCGCACGAGGAGGGCGGGATAGCTGCCGGTGCGCACGGCCTCGTAGGGCGACCATTTGCGCATATAGAAATAGTGCGACGGGATGCGAGGATCGCCTGTCTCATCGTAGTGGAGACGCGTCCCGCCGAGCGATTCGTCGAGCGAGGTGGTCAGGAGGTCGGCCGCAGGTACGTGCGCGATGGCAGCTTTGCAGAGGTGGGCGCGCATGTTGAGCACCGCACCGATGAGCATGCCGCCGGCGCTTCCGCCGATGATGGCGAGCTTATCGCGCGATGTGTACTTTTTGTCGACGAGAAAATCGGCGCACGCGATGAAATCCCTGTACGTGTTGTGCTTTTTGAGCAAATAGCCTTCCTTGTGCCAGCTCCAACCGAGCTCGCCACCGCCGCGCGGGTGCGCGAAGGCGATGGTCCAACCGCGTTCGAGAAGCGAAGCATTGGCAATAGAAAAATACGGATCGAGCGAGACGTCGTATGAGCCGTATGCTTCGAGAAGGAGCGGGGCCGAGCCATCGCGCTTCAGACCTTTTTTGTACACGAGCGATATCGGCACTTTCACATTGCCCACCTTTACCCATTCACGTTTCGTAACGAAATCGCCACGCTTCCACCCCGGCGCTTTCTGTTGCTTGCGAATGATGAATTTCTTTTTCGCAGGATAGTAGTCGTACACCGTGCTCGGCGTGATAAAAGACGTGTAGGTAAATCGGATGTAGTCGGAATCGAATTCGATATCGCCCCACGCGCCGATAGCGTGCTCGGGCTCCAAAGTCTTCACGTGCGTTCCCCTAACGTTTTTCGGGCCATATATATAGAGTTCCTCGGACGCGTTCTGGCGCACCGAAATGACCATGAATTTCTCGAAGGCGAGCATGCCCGTGATCGGACGCTTCGCGTTGTATGGAAGCCAGTCCTTCCAAAAGCGGCGCTCGGGAGCGGATACGGACGTGCGCATGATCTTGAAATTCAGCGCGCGTTCGTTGGTGTAAATGTAGAAATCGTCGCCGCGGTGGTCGACGCCGTAGCGCACCCCCTTTTTACGCGGGGCAAAAAGGCGCAGCTTTGCGAGCGGGTCCTCAGCAGGCACGAACCACACTTCGCGCGACTCAAAATTAGAAGATGAAATGAAAATATATTTACGGCTGCGGCTCGCGAAGACGCGTACATACCACTGCAGGTCCTGTTCTTCGTAGATGAGCTTGTCGCGTTCTTCGGAGCCGCAGCGATGCAGGAAGAGCCGGCGCGGCGGATGCGGATGATCCTCGACCGTGTAGAAAAAGCGCTCGCTATCAGCGCACCACGCCACCTCCTCCACCGCTTCTATTTCATCGGGCAAGAGCGTGCCGTTGCGCAAGTCTTTGATGAAAAGCGTGTGGCGCTCGTCGCCCTTCAGGTCGAGCGAGTAGGCCACCAGATTGTGATCGGGGCTCACTTCGAGTATGCCGAGCGAGAAAAATTTCTGACCTTCGGCCAGCTTATTCTCATCGAGGTACACTTCCTCTTTGCCGTTTTTCCCTTTCTTGCGGCAATGGATAGCGTACTGCTTGTCTTTCTCCACGCGCGAGTAGTAAAGGTACGGGCCATCCTTTATCGGCACCGACATGTCGTCTTCTTTCATCCTCTTGCGTATTTCTTTGTTGAGCTGCTCCTGCAAGCCCGAGGTCTGCGCCATGGTCGCATCGGCGTAACGATTTTCCGCCTCGACGTAGTTGAGTACATCGCGGTCATTTCTGTCCTGCAGCCACGCGTATTCATCCACCCTCGTATCCCCGTGCAGCGTAAAGGAAACGGGTTTGGCCACAGCTTTCGGGGTTTGTAAAGTAGAATGGTTCGCCATAGCGGCACCACTGTATCACCTCTTTTCATTGCAACCAATCGATGGGTTTTTTACCTTTTTTGACCAAATAATCGTTGGTGGCACTGAACGGTTTTGAACCGAAAAAGCCGCCGTACGCCGAAAACGGCGATGGATGCGCGGACTCGATGACCAAGTGCTTATTTCTATCAATATGTGATCCTTTGGCACGTGCATAATTGCCCCACAATATAAAGACGAGCTTCTCGCGCTTTTCTGACAGCGCTCGGATGGCGGCGTCGGTGAATTGCTCCCAGCCTTTGCCTTGGTGCGAGCCGGCTGCTCTCGCTTTGACCGTGAGCGTTGCGTTGAGCAGCAAGACTCCCTGCTTGGCCCAGCGCTCCAGATCGCCGGTCCGATTTTTGAGCGGCTCGCCAAGATCGCTCTCTATTTCTTTGAAAATATTTTGAAGCGAGGGAGGCAATGGGACGCCGTCTCCCACGGCAAAACAAAGGCCGTTGGCCTGCTTGGGGCCGTGATACGGGTCTTGACCGAGGACCACCACTTCCACCTTGTCGAACGGACATAGCTCAAAAGCGCGGAAAATATTTTTGGGTGGCGGATAGACAATGGCGTGCTGATATTCTGAGCGGACGAACTCAGTCAGTTCCTTAAAATATTCTTTGCCGAATTCATCGCGTAAGATCTTTTTCCACGAGGATTCCATTCTCACGTCGTTCATGGAGCGAGTATACGACAAAGGAAAACCCTGCCAAAGGCAGGGTAAGTGGGCATGCGGGCTCGCGTCATGACGTGCGCAACTCCGTGACCGCGCAAGCGCGGGGCGGTGGTTGACGTCGGGCGCATGCGCGAGACGTACTGGGGTGCGGGGCACCGCACACAATCATACATCATCTACGATGCTCAAGTCGCAATATCTCCTGTTTACGAAGACTGCCACCTCTATTGTAGCCACCCATCGATCCGTCCTTTCGCACGACGCGGTGGCACGGGACGCTCTCGTCGTAATTCGTGCGCATGATGGCACCGACGGCGCGCGCGGCTTTTGCGTTGCCTGCTTTTCGTGCGACCTCCTGATAGGTCATCGTTTTTCCTTCAGAAATTCTTCGCACCACTGAACGAACTTTCTCCGCGAATGTCATCATCAAACGAGTATATCAAATTCGCTAAATTCCCAGCGTCGCGGTCTCTGTAGACTTCGCGGAAGCTTTCGGTTTGGCATATTTCGCCTGCAATTTTTTGCCGACGGTCTCGCGATAGGTGCAATAATCGCAGTCGGTGGCCGCAGCGGGGAGTGCATCCCCATCAAGGCACGATTTGATCGCGAGAAGAGTATCGTCTACCCAATCGGCATTTCCCTTGTACGGCACGAGCGTAACCTCGAATTCGAGCACGCCATCGAAAGCTTTTTTGTCGCGATGCGCGTTGGCGTACACGAAATAGCCGGTGTCGGACACTGTGAAATCATTGCGGCGCAAGAGCCATTGATACACCTCCATCTGCCGCTTGTAGCCGTCGTGCCATTCTTGATCGAGGGCGGTTATTTTTTCGTCCTTGCTTGTGGCTTTGTAATCGACGACGATGAGTTCACCCGCCGGATTAACCCAGATATCATCGACTCCCCCGCACACGAGCATTCCCGTAGGCTTGTGCCGGTGCGTTACGCCGCCCCTTAGCGCATCGCGCCATTCGTCCATGCGTTCGTCGTCAAAAGGCACCGCATCGAGTCCGTATTCTTTCATCAAAGGGTGCGCCGTCTTGCCCGCACGATGAATATCGAATTCTTTTTTGAGCAGAGCGTCGACGGCGGAGTTCAGATTAAATGGAAAACCGGGCGGACGCGCCGTGCCGAGCTTGTTGTCCACATAAAAGCAGCGCTGACACTCGAGAAAGAGGTCTATCTTACTCCGCGAAAGTCGCCACCGCGGTCCGCCGAAGTTCCAATCCGTTTTTCGGTCAGGTTTGTAATACTGCGACATGTTCAACAGTATACAGCAGCAAGAAAAAAGCCCGAAGAAATTTCGTCGGGCTTCAGTTCACCAGTTGTTTGATGGGATATGGAGAGCTCTGATCTGTTCCATCTCATCGTCACTGCAGGGCTTTACCCCGTCCGGATATACCCACGGCAATGAGGGTTTGAAACTCTCCACCGAGAGGATGCGCGCACTTTGCGCGCGATACCCTATTCCGTGCTCCCATACGATTCCCCACATCGCGATCTCTCCGATCAGGAGTGGCCCGTAATGGGGCGATGTCCACGAGGCATATTCCAGAGCGTCTATGCACTCTTTAAAAGAGTAGACACCTTTCCGCTCCAGAAGTTGACGGGCATTCTTGGGGCGAAACCCGTGCTTTGCTTCGTCTGCATCTTTATCGTGAGCCTCATTGATCTCGGCTTGTGACACGGGGGCATGTGGCGAGGTCATGAGACCACCCACCCACTCCTTGGGGGCGTAGATGGAAAACAATCGATGCTTGTCTACGACCCGCCAGATCCTGTGGCCGGTGAATTCACCTGATCGGAACATCCCTGCCTCCCACTATTGTTCCGGAACCACTATACAAAAGACAGGCCGGTGGGCAAGAAAAAACCCGCACGATCTCACGTGCGGGTTTGCTGTAATTCAGGGCAAAGACCGTAACGTTCGCGGAGCTTATTAAGGTCCGCTTTATCGAAGGCTCCGTCTTGCGCCATGTCGATAGAGCGAATTCGTGCGAATTGGGCTCGGTACCCTCTCGCGTGCTCCCGTACCACGCCCCACATTTCGACGGTGCCGAACACGACAGGCTTGTACGTGTATATGTCGTCGATATAATGCCGAGCATCTTCCTGATCTTTGAACGCATGAACGCCCAAATTGATGATGGCGTCCACATATCGGCCGCGATTGGACGAACCCCCATGGCAGCATAATTTTTTTGCCTCGTTGAACGCATCCTCTGAGACCGGCTCTTTTTGCGTGCGCATTATGCCGCCATGCCATGGCATTCCGGAGACCGAGTAAAGCGTGAGACCTTTGCCTACGAGCCACAATCTGTGACCGATGAACTCACCTGCGTGTATCATCGCGATCTCCTGAGAATGTTTTCCTTGGCCACTATACTCAAATGGCGTCAAGACACAAGAAAAGCCCCGCTCGAATTTCTGGGAAATTAGAGCGGGGCTTCAAGTCTACTTTACAGGCTCGAGTTCAGGCTTTGTCGGCACTGCTGCCGGTTGTTTTTCCGGCAAAGGTTCCCTCACAGGGCCCTCCGGCGCCCTAATAGGATTGGCGGGATTGACCGGGATGACTATATGCCTCCTGACAGGCGGACCGATATCAGCCATTGTTTGCTCCTTCCGAGTGTTGGTGGTTTGTCAGAGAGTAGCGCGCTCGTAATCTTTCCAGAATGAGTTCGTATTCCGGTTGACCGACAAGTAGACGACCGACGACGCTCTCGAGAGAGCGTATCTTGGCAAATTGGGCGCGATACCCTCTCGCGTGCTCCCATACGACGCCCCACATTTCGACAGTTCCGATTACGTATGGGCAAGATGTGCAGCGCGTCCATTTCTTAGCATACGCAATTGCGCTCGCGGAGTCTTTGAACGAATGAACGCCATAATTACTTTTTAGCAATCCGTGCTCTCGTATGAGTTCTCGCAAGTAGGAGAACATTACCGCTTGTGTGCACGCCATTACATTCACGCGCGCCACATCCATGCGCGCTATTTCATCCATCTGTGCCTGTGTGACGGGTTCTCGTGCTGTACTCATAAAGCCATCCCTCCACTCCTTGGTGGAACAGATAGAGCGTAGAGCCATTTCATTCGTTATGGCCCATACTCTGTGTCCAATGATCTCGCCTGCACCTATCACGATGACTCTCCTTTATTACGATTTTCCTTCGCCACTATACTGAAAATGTGTCAACTGGCAAGAAAAAACCCGCGCGCTTTTTTTGCGTGCGGGGAATTTGCTACGAGAGGTTGCCGATGCCATAGCGGGCGCGAAGCGCCTCGAGGACGGTTCGAGGTATGGCATCCTCAATAGATCCTATCGAGAGGATACGTGCGCACTGTGCTCGGTAGCCTGATCCGTGCTCCCAAACCACTCCCCACATCTCGATCGTACCTACAACGACCAGTCTTTTGTGGAAGTGCGCCCGCGCGTATTTCACTGCCGCCCGCCGATCTTTGAACGCATGAATACCTGCTTTCGCCATTGTTTTATTGCGGAAATTATCGTAGGTTTGCGCCCATTCATGCAATGATACCTTCGCTCGCGAGTGCAGCTTTCGAGTCTTGTGAGTCTTAGCGAGTTGTTCGTCCATCTGCGACTGTGGAATGGGTGCGTGTTCGCATATCAACACACCGTTTTTCCACTCGTGATCTGTGAACAGTGAGCGGAGCGTGCCATGCTTCACGAGCCATGCTCGATGACCGATGAGTTCGCCGGAGCGGAGCATTATCTCCTCCTTTAATATGTTTTTCTTTTACGACTATACTCGATAACGGCCATGTGACAAGAAAAGCCCCGCTCCAATTTTTGAAAAATTGGGGCGGGGCTGCAGATCATCGTACCGGTTCGAGTTCCGGCTTCGCGGGTACCGCCGCCGGCTGTTTTTCCGGCAAAGGGTGCCTCACCGGCGGACCTTCAGGTGTCGCCGGAATATCATTGCCGGGCTTTAGCGGAATGACTACCACCCGCCGCACAGGTTCGCCTATCTCAGCCATTTTTTGCTCCTTTCGAGGGTTGGTGGTTTTTTCAGAGAGTAGCGCGCTCGTAATCTTTCAAGAATGAGTTCACCTTCCGATCGATCGACGAGTAGACGACCGATGACGCTCTCAAGCGAGTGTATCTTGGCACATTGGGCGCGATACCCCTTATCGTGCTCCCACACAATGCCCCACTGCTCAACGGTTCCGATAGCAACCGGGCAAAACAAATAGGACGCCAATTCTTTAGCATACGAAATTGCGCTCGCGCGTTCTTTGAACGAATGGACACCATGATTGCTTTTTAGCAATTCGATCTCTCTCGAGAACATTGTCCATCTCAGTCCCATGGATATTTCATCGATCTGTGCCTGCGTATCAAGTCCTCGCGGAGTACCCATAAAACCGTTTTTCCACTCTTTGATAGAACAGATAGATCTCAGAGCGTTCATTTCGGCTGTTACGGCCCACACTCTGTGGCCTATAATCTCGCCTGCGCGAATCTCGCCTGCGCTGATCATGAGAACCTCCTCTACGGTGCTTATTTTCCTTCGCCACTATACTGCAAATGTGTCAACTGGCAATACTTACTACAATTTGAAAACAGGGTCGGAATTATGCTCTTCGAACCAGTGCTTGAATTTGTGTTCGATATACCACATGCCGGTAAAGACGAAAATGGTAAGCAATGTGGCAAATATGGCGACAGCGTAGAGCCCGTAGCCTACCGCCATGCCGGTTGCGGTCGTTGTCCAAAGACCGGCGGCAGTGGTAATGCCGTGCAAATTGTGACCTCGGAAGATTATGAGCCCCCCTCCGATGAAGCCGATGCCGGTGATGATTCCGACCGAGATATGCATTGGGTCGAAATTCACGATTCCAAGATACTGCTGATCTACATAGCTCGCCGTGATGATGAAAAGACACGCAGAAAGAGAAACGAGGCCGAAGGTACGCATGCCGGCGGCTTGTTTGGCCACGACGGCACGCTCCACTCCGAGGATGCTGCCGAGTGTGAGGGCGAGCAGAAGCTTGATGAACATGGTCATCGTCGGATCGGCGAACTGGGTGGGATCGTGCATAGGACAATAGTAAATAGAAAATAGTCAGTAGTAAATAGTCGGCACTGCGCGAGTGTGATTTTCTATTTACTATTTTCTATAGACTATTTACTGCTATACCCCGCAAAGGCGGCTCGCTTCTTCCATCACGTGCGAGATACGGTCGGGCTTCACGCCGAACTCCTTGAGCAAATGGCTGGTCTGGATGTCTTTGCAGAGAACTATCTTTTGGTCGAGCAGGCGGCGCTTCTCTCCATCGGAGAGTGTGGTGAGCGCGGTGAGTGGATGCACGCGACCTTCTTCGATGAGCTGCAGGAGCCCGCGCGTGCGCGGATAATCCCAGCCGATGAGCACGAGAGACGAGCATTGCGCATAGCGGATCGCGTTGCGGGTGAAGCGTGTGTTGGTCACGAGCCAGCCCTCATCGATGCGCGACGATTCTTCGGGCGAATTGCGCAGGTCCTCCATGCGCGCTTTTACATAGAGCGCGTCTTTTATATCCGTCTTGCCACCCGGATCGTTGTGGAATTTGGCTTCGATGGAGACGCGCTTGTGATCTTTTTCGGCAAGCACATCCACTTCATGCGGCGCGCAACGGCCATTGAGCGCGACACCAGTGCTCGTGTGCCACCCGTGCGCACGCAGTACCGCGGCGAAGAATTGCTCGAATGGAAAACCCGACGGGCCTAGCGCGAAGACGGCGCGCTTCACTGAATATCGCGCAGCGACCGGCATCATGTCCTCGCTTTTCAGCATATCGAAGGCGTGACGATAGATCTCCTCGGTCATCATGCCCGGGTGCAATTCATGCAAAAGCTTCGCAACGATGCGCGCGCGAGTGGTCGAAGAAGCGCCTGCAAGCTCCAGTGAGTGTTCGAGCTTGCCTGCATCGAATGGCTCTTGTTCACCGTCGGCTTTCGTAATGAGCACGCTATGCACAGGTACTCGTGCGTGTGTATGAGTATTTCTGGTCGCGAGATCCATTACTCTAGTATACCGCCTCCCAAACATTCATCACCTTGGTAAAACACAATAGACTGGCCACGCGCGAGCATGTGCGGCTCTTCAAAGCGTACTTCGGAATTATCAACGCTGACCCTGACCGGCTTTTCGCGATAACGTGTCTGCGCAAAGAGCTCGCCATTTGCAGGTTCGCGTATCCAATGCAGGTCGCGCACGCTTACTTTTTTTACCGCCGCGCCCTGTTTATCCGGAGAGACACGCACGGTGTTCGATTTTGTATCGATAGCGACGACATAGAGCGGTACATCGCTTTGTGCGGTAAAACCATGACGCTGCCCTATCGTGTAGAGTGGCGCTCCGTCGTGCTTTCCGATGACTTTGCCCGCCATGTCGACGACGTCGCCTTCTATCAATGGAATGAATCGCGACAAAAAAGCCGGCAGCGAAATGTCGCCGACGAAACAAAGCCCCTGACTGTCGG